>NZ_LVYZ01000037.1:0-112012 GCF_001909095.1 Paenibacillus sp. P46E | reverse complement strand
GGTGAAAAGTGAATTATTTTCATAAAAAAGCTATGTTTTGCATTTTGTTTTGGATAGATGTGAATAGGTTTAGATAAATCTGTTTACAAGGCATCTCTTGTATGTTATTTTATAACTGTAAGCGAATACATTCAAATGTTTTTTAATTATTTAATGAAGATGTGAAAGAAGAAGCGGTTGCCAGCCACATTAAGATAGGCACAACCTGCGAAGAGGACAGAGTTAATTGTTTGCAAAAACATTTTTGTAGATGATTCACTAAAATTATTTCATTAGGAGGAGAAAGTGTGAAGAAAAAATGGGGGCTTTCAGTATTAATGCTTGTTCTAATGTTATCAACAGTATTGGCGGGGTGCGGAAAAGATAATTCAAAGACAATTACGTTCTGGACGCCGCTAACTGGTGACGACGGTGCCTATATGGATCAACTTGTAAAGGATTACAATGCCACCAATCCGGAGATTAAAGTGAAACATGTAATTACCTCCGATATGTACACCAAGCTGTCTACTGTTCTTAACTCCGGCAAAGGGGTTCCAGACTTAACCATTATTCATGCGGACCGTGTTCCCGGCTATGTCAAGCAGGGTGTACTTGAGCCTATGACAGCCGTAACTGCTGCACAGCCTGAGATCAAACAGGAAAATTATCTGCCGCAAGCATGGTCGACAGGCACAATTGACGGTACTCAATATACAGTTCCTCTTGATATCCACAGTAACGTGATGTACTACAACAAAGATCTGCTTAAGAAATATGGTGCTGAATCGTTCCTTGATGATAATGTGGTAACCATTGATGAAATGCTCTCCCTAAAAGGAAAGCTGGCTGAAGGCGATTATGTTGTTAACGATGCACTGTTGGGCTGGGTTATTCTGGCACAGATTCAGAACCTGGGTGGAGATATTCAGGAGAACGGCAAACCAGCCGTCAACACTCCGGTAATGAAGCAGGCCTTCGAAGATGTGAAAAAAATCAACGATGCGGGATTGATGACACCTTTTGGTGAAGACGGATACCTGATGTTCCAATCAGGCAACGTATTGTTCTCCACAGATGGTACATGGAGCTCTACTGCACATGCAAAGGTAGAAGGCTTGAATTTTGGAGTCACCAATGTGTATTCACCAACACCAGATAAGTTCACTAACAGATCGTCCTCCCACTTGTTCAGTATGATGAAGAATAAAGACAGATCCGAGGAAAAAGTAGCAGGCATCGGTAAATTCCTGGAGTTCATCCGCGAGAATTCAATCGAGTGGGCTAAAGCAGGACAGATCGTAGCCAGTAAGCAAGTCAATGAAAGTCCTGAATTCAAGAACTATATTCAATCCTTCTTCACTTCCAGTGAAAAAGAAATTAAATCCCTGTACATTTACACCTATGAATACTATCCGTACATTGCAGAAGCTGTAGATACGTATTGCGGGGATATTGTACGCGGTAATGTAGACATCGATGAGACTCTGCAGACCATGCAGAAATTTGTTGAAGACAAAATCGCCGAAGGAACCAGCGGAGCAGCAAAATAACAGAATAGCGGAAATGATAGCATGAAGCAATGGGCCGTAATCCGGAACATTGCTTCATGTCAAAGGAGAAATGAATGCCTATGAAAAAGAAACTGAATCTCGCGCCTGCCTTCTTTGTCGGTCCACATGTTATCCTGTTTGCTGTTTTTATTTTGCTGCCGACATTCTACGGGATTTATGCTTCGTTTACCAAATGGAATTTGATGAACGAGCCGGTCTGGGTGGGGCTGGATAACTATAGAACTATTCTTTTTGACAGCAAATCGACCTTCCATACGCAATTTAATAACGGTCTTAAGAACACGTTTATATTTGTCCTGCTGAGTGTTCCGCTGTTAATCATTATTCCGCTGCTCGTTGCGGTAGCGCTTGAACACAAAAAAGTCAGAGGGAAAAGCCTGATCCAATCGATTATTTACGTTCCAGGCTTAATCTCCATATCTGCAGGGGCGCTGATCTGGCTGCTGCTCTTTAACAAGCAACTGGGGATGGCCGGCAATGTCTTTGGTTCGAATGTTTCCTGGCCGGCGCACCAGCCTTATGCCTGGATCCTCGTTATTATCATCACGATCTGGGGTGGGGTCGGCGGCAACATGATTATTTACCGTGCCTCTATCAGCGGTGTATCGCAGGATTTGTATGAATCGGCAGAGATGGACGGAGCCGGAACGATACGACGGTTTACAAGTATTACGCTACCTTCGATCCGTTTCCCGCTGATTTACACCTTTGTTATGACAACTGCCGGGGCTTTCAACGTATTCGGGCAGCCTTTGATGATGACTGACGGAGGACCACGCCAAAGTACACATGTACTCATGATGTATATCCGCCAGCTGGCATTCGGTAATGGGGAGTCCATTGCGGGTATGGCTTCGGCTATGGCTGTATTGCTTGGATTGGTTATCCTGGCCATCTCGGCTCTGCAATATTATGTAATGAACCGGAATGCGGCTTAATTTACGATATGGCAAGGAACCCAAAGTGGAATTTAAAAAGGCAGGTGTACCCGTATGTCCAATCAGATGACGCAGCAATACGATAAACGTCCCCGCGTCAAAGAACAGGCAGTGAAAGGAAAAGCCTCGGGGATCAGCATCTCGAAATATGTATCTTACTTGTTTTTGATCGTGCTTTGTATTATTTGGATTATTCCGGTTATTTTTGGTATCACGACTTCCTTCCGGTCACAGTCTGAGGTAGTCTCTTCCGGATTCAGATTGTTCCCTAAAAAATGGATTCTTGAAAACTACACCGCAATTCTGGAGAATACCTCAACCGCTCCTATACTGCGTTGGCTGATGAACTCGTTATTCATTGCAACGATGCATACTCTTTTTGTGGTTGTGGTTATTTCCATTACCGGTTATGGCTACTCACGGATGAAATTTAAAGGCAGAGATACACTCTTTTTCACCTTGCTAGGCATCTCGTTTTTCCCTGGCGTGGTGAATCTGATCCCTTCCTACAAAATTATTGACGCGTTAGGCTGGGTCAACACCTCGTGGGCGATGATTATTCCGGGACTGGCAGGCATGGGCAATATCTTTCTGGTCAGACAGTTTATGAACGGAATTCCGAAGGACCTTGATGAATCCGCTCACGTGGACGGGGCAGGACATTTCCGGATTTATTTCTCGATTATTATGCCTCTAGTCAAACCTGTATTGATCGTATGTGCCTTGTTCTCCTTCACTGGATCATGGAATGACTTTTTGTGGCCTGTAATCGTGTTTACGGATGTGGATAAAATGCCGGTTACTGCAGGGCTGTTATTGCTTCAGGACATTTATGGAAATTACCGTATGATCGGGCAGTTGATGGGCTCAGCGGTCTTGGCGATTATTCCAACCTTGCTGTTGTTCATGTTCGCACAGAAATACTTTGTCCAATCGATCAATCTGAATTCAGGTATCAAGGGTTAAGTAAATAGAGACCGGGTAAGGAGAGAGAAACAATGACTGTGAAGATGAGAATTCTATCAGATCTGCCTAAAAGTACAATCAATAAAAATATCTACGGGCACTTTGCCGAACATCTCGGCAGATGTATCTATGAAGGGATTTGGGTGGGTGAAGATTCTCCCATTCCCAATACGGACGGTATCCGTAATGATGTCATAGCTGCGCTGCGCAAGCTGGATATTCCTGTGCTTCGCTGGCCGGGCGGCTGCTTCGCCGATGAGTATCACTGGAAGGACGGCATCGGCCTTCCCGAAACACGCAAGCGGATGATCAACACCCACTGGGGCGGCGTAGTCGAGAACAACCATTTTGGCACGCATGAATTCTTCCGGCTCTGCGAGCTGCTGGAATGTGAACCGTATATTTGCGGCAATGTCGGCAGCGGCACTGTTCAGGAGATGTCTGAATGGGTGGAGTATATGACCTTTGACGGCGAATCTCCCATGGCAGGACTGCGGGCCGGGAATGGGCGGGAACAACCGTGGGCACTGAAATATTTTGGCGTCGGGAATGAGAACTGGGGCTGTGGAGGTAACATGCGTCCGGAATATTATGCCGACCTGTATCGCCAATACCAGACGTATGCGCGTAATTATGGGGACAACAAGCTCTACAAAATCGCCGGAGGCGCTAACGTGGACGACTATAACTGGACGGAAGTGCTGATGCGCGAAGCCGGACGGTTTATGGATGGTCTGAGCCTGCATTCTTACACAATTCCGGGAAGCTGGGAAGAGAAGCGTTATGCACTTGGCTTCGACCAAGGCGAATGGTTCGAAACAATGAAGAAATCCCTCCATATGGACGAGCTGATTACCCGGCATTCAGCGATCATGGACAAATATGATCCGGAGCAGCGGGTAGGATTGATTATAGATGAATGGGGAACCTGGTTCCTCAGTGAACCGGGAACGAATCCGGGGTTCTTGTACCAGCAGAATACACTGCGTGACGGGCTCGTGGCTGGAATTCACCTGAATATTTTCCAGAATCACAGCAAACGGGTACAAATGGCGAATATTGCACAAATGGTCAACGTATTGCAGGCGCTTATCTTAACCGAAGGCGATAAAATGCTGCTTACGCCTACTTATCACGTCTTTGAGATGTACAAGGTGCATCAGGATAACGAGCTGCTTGAGGTGGCTTTTGAGAGTCCGGTGTACAGCATGGGCGGGGAGTCTCTGCCTCAGGTAAGCGTATCTGCTTCCCGGGATGCCGCCGGCAAGATTTACATTTCGCTCTGCAACATCAGCCATGCGGACAGTGCCAGCCTAAGCATTGAGATGATAGGCACTATGGCAGGAAGCGTATCGGGCCAGATTCTGACCCATTCTGACCTGAATGCCCACAATACCTTTGAGGCGCCGGAAACCGTGGGGACGGCTCCTTTCACTGTGGCCGCGATGAAGGACGGAGTGCTGGACTGCCAGTTGCCTCCGGCATCGGTTGTTGTCCTTACCCTGGAGTAAAAGAACGATATAAAGGAGAAACATTATGAGCAGGAATAGAGAATACTGCAATCCGCTTGTGGAGCAGCGTGCGGATCCTTGGGTCTATAAGCATACGGATGGTTACTATTATTTCACGGCTTCGGTGCCGGAATACGACCGGATTGAAGTACGGCGGGCCGAAACTATTGAAGGACTCCGGGATGCCGTACCAGCTGTGGCCTGGCGCAAATATGAGACCGGACCGCTCAGTGCCAACATCTGGGCTCCGGAAATTCATTATATTCAAGGCAAATGGTACATTTACTTCGCGGCTGCCCGGACTACGGAGACCAAGGAAGGACTGTTCGATCACCGTATGTACGCACTGGAGAACGAATCCGCGAATCCCCTGGAGGGACACTGGGTGGAGAAGGGCCAGGTGAAGACAGCCTGGGAGTCGTTTGCACTGGACGCAACAACCTTCCAGCACAAGGGAGTGCTCTACTATGTATGGGCACAGAAGGACCCGGACATTCCGGGGAATTCCAACCTGTACATTTCAGAGATGGAGAATCCGTGGACACTGAAAGGCCCGCAGACCATGATCTCCAAACCGGAACATCAATGGGAAATTATCGGATTCAGTGTCAACGAAGGTGCAGCCGTACTGAAACGGGACAGCAAAATCTTCATGAGCTTTTCGGCCAGTGCCACGGACCATAATTACTGCATGGGGCTGCTGACAGCTGACGAAGACAGCGATCTGCTGGATGCCGCCTCCTGGAGCAAACACCCTGAACCTGTATTTCAGACCAGTGAAGTGAACGGACAATATGGTCCGGGTCACAACAGCTTCACGGTTAACGAAAATGGGGAAGATGTGCTGATCTATCATGCGCGCAATTACAAGGAGATCACCGGGGACCCGCTCTATGATCCGAACCGCCATACCCGCGCCCAGGTGCTGGAGTGGAATGAAGACGGCACGCCGAATTTCGGAGTGCCGGTGAAGGATGGCGGGAAGTAAGGAAGCAGATATAGGTATTATAATATTGGTATATGAATAGCCATTAGGCAAGTAACAAAAGTGTCCTACCAGCCCTAATTAGGGTTGCAGGGCACTTTTTGCCGTTCGAAGAAAATAAACGATTAGGCTAAAAAATAAAATGAAGTCCTAGATTAGGGGGATAAAATTGTATACAGAGAAAAAATTATTAGACCGGAAAGGGCATCCCTTGTGGATATTAAGATGATACAGGTCAAGTAAGCGGTTTTAAGCTAATAGGCAGGTTAGTGAAACCATAAAGTTTTCTCTAACGTATAACCATTATTCAATTTTTTCCAACATTGGCTCATGCGGAGGTGAACTTAACTGGAGCATTTTTATGACTTGGTTCTATTGGCATTCTCGATCGCTCTCATCTATTCCTTAGTGTCAATTCCATTCACCTATTTTTCTACACAACAGTTACACTGGGGTTATGAAATTGCTCCAGCCGGTTCAACCTGGTTTGTGGCTGTCAGACTGTCGCAACCGAGCAGCATTCAGCGGTGGATAGTACGTACCGTCAGACGAAGAGAAGCGCCAGATGAAGAGGACAAGGGTCCTTCCCCACATTGATATTCCATACTTTCAATTAGGGAGGACAACGATGAAAAAGATTTTACTGCTCCAAAAATGGGCTAAGCCCATTCTTGTCATGTTGATTGGAGTTATTCCAATCATTGTGCTCAGCGGATGTTCGGCCGCATCCCAATCAAACTCGATTAATGTCGATTCAGAAGGGATATTTAATCACTTTTTTATTTATCCCTTTTCGATCTTGATTAAATTTTTCGCGAATGAATTTCACGGAAACTACGGATTATCAATCGTACTGCTGACTTTTATCATCAGACTTGCGATCATGCCGCTCATGATGAATCAAACCAAGAAGCAATCGGACATGAAAGAAAAGATGGCCGTCCTCCAGCCGGAACTAACTGCACTTAAGGAGAAGTATAAGAACGAAGCTAGTGCGGATGTCAAAAAACAAGAGCAAGCCGAGATGATGCAGCTCTACCAGAAACATCAATTTAATCCCTTAAACATGGGGTGTTTACCGATGCTTCTCCAATGGCCGATCACCCTTGCATTTTACTACGCCATTCGTCGTACCCCGGAAATTGCAGCTCATGATTTTCTGTGGTTTAACTTGGGGACAACAGATATGATTTTGCCGCTTATTGCCGCTGCGGTGTATTACGTTCAGTTCCGCGTGTCTCAATCCGTTTCGGCGCAGGTTCAGCAAAATCCAAATAATCAAATGGCGTTCATCGGATTGTTATCACCAGTCATGATGGGTGTATTTTCATTTCAAATGCCCGCCGCGTTACCACTATATTGGGCGGCTGGCGGTATATTCATTATCGTGCAAACGATCATACTCAATAAAATGTACAAGAAGCCAAATGCAGCAAGTAAAAACCTACCCACCGGTGTAGAAGATTTATAAAATTGAAACACAAGCCCCCTCTGCCAATTTGGCGGAAGGGGCTTGTTCAATTAACGTTCGGCGTGTCTACTTCAAAAAACGCGGTCATGACATTGGGGCATTACAAGACGCTGTTACCCCTTTTTTGTTCTTTCCGCCAGCTTCGTAATCGACTCAATGTCTAGATCGGTTAATTGATCCAGAAAATGTTTGCGTATGGCCATGGAGACAATGGGACGGGCATCATCTAATGCTGATTTTCCAATGGGAGTGATGATGACTTGAACACCGCGATCTGCGTCTAATGGCTTCCTCATCACAAGCCTGCGTTTTTCCATCCGCGTCAGATGATGTGACAATCGACTCTTATCCCAGTCCATAGATTCTGCCAGCTCCTGTTGGCGAAGTCTTCCGTCCCCCAGAAGGTCTAACCGATCCAATACTCCATAATCGCCCTCGGATAATCCGGTGTGCTCGGACATCTCTTTAATTACGCGACCAAAGATGCTGTGAAAGGAGCCTTTCCATTTATACCATAATTGAATTTCTTCTTGGTTCAGTTCGCTCTTATCCATGGGAATATAATAGCATAGTTGACGTGTCAACTTCAATATGCTACATTTGCATTAGGTTGACGTGTCAACCTAGACTGATATTGAGAAGAACAAGAAAGGAACATCTATTATGAAAATGAACGTAAGTACGTCTACTCCAGTCATCTCGGTAAAGCCGGTAGTGCTGTCAGCCCTGGGACGTGGTGAGGATTTGCAGGTGCGGGTATCAGCGCCAGCGACGGGGAGTCAATTGCCTATTATTATTTTTTCGCATGGCTTTGGTAATTCGTTGGACGGCTATGGTCCGTTAGTCGACTACTGGACTGCTCACGGCTTCGTGGTCATTCAGCCCACCCATCTCGACTCGAGGACGCTGAATCTTCCTCTTGACGATCCCCGTACACCATTAATCTGGCTTTTCCGCGTCGAGGACCTAAAGCTCATCCTTGACAAACTTGATTTTATTGAAGCTTCCGTACCAGGTCTAAGCGGACGTCTCGACCAAAGTCGTATCGCTGCAGCCGGACACTCGTGGGGAGGTCAAACGGTGAGCATGCTGCTTGGTGCACGCGTTCTCGATGCCTACGGGGAACAGGGAGAGGATATGTCCGACTCGCGTATTAAGGCGGGCGTATTGCTTGCAACGCCCGGACTGGGCGGGGCTGACTTGACTCCGTTCGCTGCAGAGCACTTCTCATTTATGAACCCGAGCTTCTCCGACATGAGGACGCCGACCCTGGTGGTGGCGGGGGATCATGACCAATCCCTGCTGTCTACTCGGGGACCGGACTGGTTCACCGACCCCTATTTCCTGAGTCCGGGCAGCAAGAGCTTGCTCACCCTCTTTGGGGCAGAACACTCTCTTGGCGGAATTGCAGGCTACAACATCGCGGAGACGACAGACGAGAACCCCGAACGAGTTGCCTTGCTCGGGCAACTCACGTGGTCTTACCTTCGCGATGTGCTCAATCTCGACGATTTCAGCTGGCTGGAAGCCCAGAAGGCTCTGAAGGAGGACGCCAATCCGTTAGGTCGCATCGAATCCAAGTAAGAACCTAAAAGGCGTGATCAAAGCGAATCAAAGAAAGGGCCATCCCGACAAAGGATGGCCCTAAAACTTGCCGTTACAAACAGCGCGGTGAACCGTATCACAAGTTGGGGTGAAAATTTCTTGAGAACTAAGTATTAAAAAGTAAACAAAACTAGTTAATTATATTGCTCAAGGTTTTTTTGCTTAATAAAGAAGGAACAGAAAATATTCTGGCGAATTATGTCGAGCTTTTATATTAGCGAAAGTAGATTATAGAGCACATCTCTTGGTAATGATTCCGTATTTGGAGAAAAAAGAATGCTCTAGTTAATGCTCTTGAAGCTTTTAGAGCAAACACAGCTATTTTAGCTGCCGAAATCTCAAGGGAACTTCCAGAATTCACAGTACATGATAGTGGTTTGAACTATTTTACGTTTCAAACTGGGCGTTTGCCGTTACTAGGACAGATGTCCCTACATAGACATAAGCTGATGAGAAAGGCTTATGTCATGAGCAGGGATGGTGTAATGTAGATGGCACAAAAGTTGAAAAAGAAAAGTACACGATTAACCGGAAGGATCGTAATTCCGGGCAATCCGTCATACAATACTGCCAGAATGGAGTTCAATCGGCGCTTTTCTAAATTTCCAAGGGTCATTGTTTTTTGTCAACGAACTCAGGATGTGATCAACGCCGTCAAATGGGCTCGTGAGCGGGGCATACGGCTGCGAGTGCGTAGTGGACGGCATAGCTATGAAGGCTTCTCGGCTGTAAATGGCGGTATTATTATTGATGTGAGCGAGATGAATAAGGTTAAGGTTGATCGGAAAAATAGAGTGGCCATTGTACAAACGGGAAATCCACTTGCCCGTGTGTACAAAAAACTGTGGAATAAGCGCGTGGCAATTCCGGCGGGGACTGCGCCCGACGTAGGCGTAGCTGGACTTACCCTGGGAGGCGGCGTTGGACTACTTTCCCGCAAATATGGACTTACGTGCGATAACTTGAAACAAGTGAAGATGGTCGTAGCTTCAGGGCGATATGGGGCAAAGACGATTGTGGCAAACAGGAAAAAACATTCCGATCTGTTGTGGGCATCACGAGGCGGAGGGGGAGGGAACTTTGGTGTTGCTACAGAATATACATTTCGGGTTAGACCGATTTCATCGGTTTCTATATACAGTATAAAGTGGAAATGGAGTGATCTTGAGAAGGTGTTGCCGGCTTGGCAACGCTGGGCCCCATCTGTCACAAACCGCTTAACCTCAACAATTGAGGTGGCTGCCAAACAGGTGGGAACCATTGTATCTACCGGGCAATTGCTTGGCGGTGAAGAGGAGCTGCGTCGATTGATTAGACCGCTCTTGCGAGCAGGCACGCCGGTGAAGGTGATGGTGAAGACAGTGCCTTTTATTGAAGCAACCAAATTTTTTGCTGAATCGGACCTGAATTTGGAACCAAAGTTTAAAATAACCGGGGCCTACGGGTTCCAACCTTTGCCGCCTGAAGGAGTACGAATTATACGTGACTTTTTATCTAAAGCACCCAACAGGCATTCTAGCGTGTGGAGCCAGAGCTTAGGTGGTGCAGGAAGCGCGGTGAGCCAGGTATCGCCTAATGCAACGGCCTATCCTCATCGGAAGGCTGAGACAATCTACGAACTGTCAGCCCGGTGGAGAAATAACATGGAGCAGGAGCAGAATATTCAGTGGGTGAAAAGGTTCCGCAGAGCGTTGCGTCCCTTTGTTAAAGGAGATTATGTGAATTTTCCCGATTTGCAGATTAAGAATTGGCCCAAGGCGTATTATGGCGAGAACTTTGGCAGATTGAAGCAGGTGAAACGAAAGTACGATCCTCATAATGTGTTTCGTTTTGCTCAGAGTATTCCAGTGGGTAAGCAGGTCAGAAAATGACAATACGCACACCAGATCGAATTAAAACAAGGAGCTGACGGCGGCAGCTCCTTTGGCAATTTCTAACAATACGATCAACTGGAATAGTCCAATGCAAACGAAGAAAACAACACGTTGTGTGACATGCACTCGTGTTGCTTTCCGTGTTTTAATATTATATATGTTGTTGCTAGATAGGATTGCCCGGCTTTTAAAGATGCGAACTGCCACTTGCGTCGATCAACTGCCGGTTACCCAGCGGCTGTCCGGAGAAGCGAGTAAGGCGGCGATATCCGCAACGTCTCCAGGTTCTCCCCAACGGTTGAAAACGGAAAGGCCTGCCGCATATTTTTGTCCATCTGGATCGCTCAAAGTTCCTTCATTCATCTCGGTGTTGATGATGCCGGGTAGGATGGAGTTGACTGTAATATTTCTGCTTCCCAATTGCTTGGCCAGCAGCAGCGTAAAGGTATTGATCGCTCCTTTTGTCATGCTGTAAGTGAAGACACCTGGGGAAGCTACCCGCGTCACGAAGGAAGAAATGTTAATGATGCGCCCGCCGTCCTTCAACCGCGGCAAAGCTTGCTGCGTTACAAAAAACGGCGCTTTGACGTTAATCGTCATCACTTCGTCAAAAGTAGCTTCCGTCGTTTCTTCAAAAGTAAGAATTTGCCCGATTCCCCGGCTGGCCCCTGTAACTAACGCTATTTTTCCTGTTAATTTGCCCATCAATTCTCATCTCCTTATCCTCTGTTCCTCTATAGTTGTAACATAGGAGTGCTGTTGAAATGTTGCTATCCTATTGCAAAGCCATAAGTACATTAGCACGAAGGCAGTAGTAGCTTTCACTTCGATAAAGCTTCCGGAATGAAGTTTTAATATTCGTCAAATAGATGATATGGAGAACCTTACCATAAGTAACGGCGAAAAAAGGGAGTGTGCGGACACTCCCTTGGAGCTAATATTGTCTGTTATCCAATGTTCACTTCACATCACAAAGACTACTTAATTTGCCGTCTTATTGACAAAATCAATCTCATTTCTGATCCCTTTATGGGCGTCATTCCACAGGCCCTTTATCAGGCGAATGCGCAGCAGGCATGTGTTAGGGTCTTCGTCGTTATTGGCTTCGTAATACCACCCGGCGAATATTGTGCGCAGCTTTGCCATCATCTCCGCGTTTTTCTCGTCACATACCCAGCCCAGGTTTTCACCGATCCCATCGGCCGTAAAGTTTTCGACGATGATACAAACGGCGACTTCGGGGTTTTGGGCGATCTGCTGCATCTTGCCTGAGGTCGCGTAAGTGACGGTGTAGAACGCGCCTTCCTCATAATAGGCGTCTACAATGCGGGCGGCGGGACGGCTTTTGCCATTGGCCCCCGGTTCCAGCGCGATGGTGGACAGAGAGATCAGGCCGTCCTTGTTACCCACTTGTTCTTCCAGCAGCTTCATGGCTTCGTCGTACTTGCTCATTATATTACCTCCTAAAATGTCGTAAGGCATACAATATTAAGCTTATCATTGTAAAATCTTAGTGCATGTGAAGAATAATACGAAAAAATATTAAATCGCTATCATAATCCTCTGCCCGACTTAGGGTGGAATTGCCGCGAATGATATCCCCCTTAGGCAGTGGAAGAATTAATTATTCACTGTGGAGCGGAGGGGGATTCTTTATGTCTTCCGTATTTTGAGAGGATTTTGAGAGAAGGATCTTATAACATGCAGGGAGGGTATGTATGAGCCAAGGATGAGGGGAGTAAAAGTGATGAATCAGAAGAGTACGTTTCATTTCACAGGAAAACAGTGGGTATCGGTCATTTTAATTTTTATGGTTTCTATCTCATTATTTGTTTTTCCTGTGCAAGCGGCAGATCAATGGAGTCAATATGCCAAGGTCGGACAAGCAGGCAATAAATATCTTGGAGCGTTTTCTAATCCTTACAGTGTAACGGTAGACAGCAGCGGGAATGTATACGTGGCCGATTTTGAAAACCACCGCATCCAGAAGCTGACGGCCGCGACAGGCGTGTGGAGCGAGTGGAAGAAGGACGGCGGCGGATCAGGCAGCGGTCTGGGCGAGTTTGCTAACCCTAGCGGCGTGGCGGTAGACAGCGGTGGAAATGTATATGTGGCGGACTATTATAACCACCGTATTCAGAAGCTCACGGCAGCTACAGGGGTATGGAGCGAGTGGAAGAAGAGCGGCGGCGGATCAGGCAGCGGCCTGGGAGAGTTTAGTTATCCCCGCGGCGTAGCGATAGACGGCGACGGAAATGTGTACGTGGCCGATTCTAAAAATCACCGCATCCAGAAGCTGAATGTTGCCTCAGGTGTGTGGAGCGAGTGGAAGAAAAGCGGAGGCGGGACGGGCAGCGGCTTAGGCGAGTTTAATGAACCCTCTGGCGTGGCAGTAGACGGCGACGGGAATGTGTACGTGGCGGATTCTAAAAATCACCGCATCCAGAAGCTGAATGTTGCCTCAGGTGTGTGGAGCGAGTGGAAGAAAAGCGGAGGCGGAACGGGCAGCGGTTTAGGCGAATTCAATCAACCCTCTGGCGTAGCGGTAGACGGCAGCGGCAATGTATTATATGTGGCGGATTCTAAAAATCACCGCATCCAGAAGCTGGATGTCTCCTCGGACGTGTGGAGCGAGTGGAAGAAAAGCGGCGGAGGATCAGGCAACGGTCTGGAAGAATTTAATAATCCCAAGGGCGTGACGCTGGACAGTAGCGGGAATGTGTATGTGGCCGATTCCGGAAATCACCGCATCCAGAAGCTGACGGTAGCTGCGGGACTATGGAGCGAATATGGGTATCGGGGAGCAGTTGCTGGTACAGGTTTGGGCGAGTTTAGTTATCCAGCCGGTATGACGGTAGACAACCAGAATAATCTGTATGTAGCCGATTTCGATAACCACCGCATTCAGAAGCTGGATGTCGACTCGGGCGTGTGGAGCGAGTGGAAGAAGAACGGCGGCGGATCAGGCAGCGACCTGGGAGAGTTTGAATCTCCAACAGATGTTGCTGTAGATAGCAGCGGAAATATGTACGTTGCAGATCCGTATAACCACCGCATTCAGAAGCTGGATGTCGACTCGGGCGTGTGGAGCGAGTGGAAGAAGAGCGGAGGCGGAGCGGGCAGTGGCTTGGGCGAGTTCAGTTATCCCGGTGGTGTAGCGGTAGACAGCAACGGGAATGTGTACGTGGCCGATTCCAGTAACCACCGCATCCAGAAACTGACGGCAGCTACAGGGGTGTGGAGCGAGTGGAAAAAGAGCGGCGGCGGATCAGGCAGCGGCTTAGGTGAGTTCAATGAACCGTCCGGTGTGCAGGTAGACGGCGATGGGAATGTATATGTGGCGGATATGGGAAATCATCGTATCCAGAAGCTAACGGTAGCTACAGGCGCGTGGAGCGAGTGGAAGAAGAGCGGAGGCGGAGCGGGCAGCGGCTTAGGCGAATTTAATGAACCATACAGCGTGGCGGTAGACGGCAGCGGCAATGTATATGTGGCCGATTCCAATAACGAGCGCATCCAGAAGCTGACGGTAGCTACAGGGGTATGGAGCGAGTGGAAGAAGAGCGGAGGCGGAGCGGGCAGCGGCCTGGGCGAGTTTAACAGTCCACTCGGCGTGGCGGTAGATAGCAACGGGATCGTATACGTATCCGAATTCAGCAACCACCGCATTCAGAAATTGGAAATCGTGTCTGTCCCTTCGGACGCGCCGACTGCAGTAACGGCTGAGGTAGTGAATGGCGAATCGCAAGCCACTGTGAGGTTTACAGCCCCGGCTAGCAATGGAGGCAGCGACATAACCGGCTATACCGTGACCTCAAGCCCCGGGGGCTTGACGGCTAGCGGTACAAGCAGTCCAATCACGGTTACCGGTCTAACGTACGGGACAACGTACACCTTCACTGTCGTTGCAATAAACGGCGCAGGAACCTCGGCGGCTTCGGTGCCTTCGAATAGCGTCACGCCGACAGCATCGACAGCGCCTGCTACGGTACCTGACGCGCCGACTGCAGTAACGGCTGAGGTAGTGAATGGCGAATCGCAAGCCACTGTGAGGTTTACAGCCCCGGCTAGCAATGGAGGCAGCGGCATAACCGGCTATACCGTGACCTCAAGCCCCGGGGGCTTGACGGCTAGCGGTACAAGCAGTCCAATCACGGTTACCGGTCTAACGTACGGGACAACGTATACCTTCACTGCCGTTGCAATAAACGGCGCAGGGACCTCGGCGGCTTCGGTGCCTTCGAGTAGCGTCACGCCGACAGCATCGACAGCGCCTGCTGCGGTACCTGACGCGCCGACTGCAATAACGGCTGATGTAGCGAATGGCGAATCGCAAGCCACTGTGAGGTTTACAGCCCCGGTTAGCAATGGAGGCAGCCACATTACCAGCTATACCGTGACCTCAAGCCCGGGGGGCTTGACGGCTAGTGGTACAGGCAGTCCAATCACGGTTACCGGTCTAAAGTACGGGACGACGTATACCTTCACCGTCGTTGCAATAAATGGTGCAGGGAGCTCGACCGCTTCGGCTCCTTCGAATAGCGTGACGCCGATTGCGCCTCCAACCGCGCCGGGCGCACCGACGGGCGTAACCGCCGTTGCGGGCAACCGTGAAGCGATTGTGACCTTCACCGAACCGGCCAGCAATGGAGGCAGTCCGATCACAGGTTACACCGTCATGGCAAGTCCGGGTGGCATAGCGGCAACGGGTACGGGTAGTCCGATCAGAGTGACCGGCTTAACGAATGGCATAACCTATACGTTTACGGTAATTGCGACCAACAGTGGCGGCAGCAGCACCGTTTCCGCCGTTTCTAACGGCGTAATACCCGAAGCTCTTCACGTTGACAGCGGTGAGGACACCTCGCCGCAAGGAAGTGCGCCGGCCCAGCCAACATCCAAATCTGATGAAACGGCTGTTATCGTTCTTGTTAACGGCCAAACGGAGAGTGCAGGGACAGCAAAGGTAACGAGCGTAAATTCACAAACGGTAACAACCGTCACGATTGACGAGAAAAAGCTTGAAGATAAGCTTGCGAAGGAAGGCCAGCTTGCCGTAGTAACGGTTCCGGTGTACACCAAATCCGATGTCGTGATCGGAGAGCTCAACGGACAGCTAGTCAGGAAAATGGAAATGCGGCAAGCGATATTGGAAATAAAAACGGATCAAGCGACCTTCCGTTTACCAGCTGAGCAGATCGACATCCAAGCGATCTCGGAGCAGGTAGGTAAAGCGGCAGCACTGCAAGATATTAAGGTTCAGATTGAAATTGCTAAGCCCAGATCGCTGATTCCATGGGTTCCGAATGAAGCTGCAGAAGGAACAGTGGGAATTGTCGTTCCACCGCTTAATTTTACGGTAAGAGCTCTTTATAAGGACACCACCATTGAAGTCAATGAGTTCAAAGCTTATGTTGA
Organism: Paenibacillus sp. P46E; assembly: GCF_001909095.1. Classification (NCBI taxonomy): domain Bacteria; kingdom Bacillati; phylum Bacillota; class Bacilli; order Caryophanales; family Paenibacillaceae; genus Paenibacillus; species Paenibacillus sp. P46E. The sequence continues at coordinate 95,691 of NZ_LVYZ01000037.1, read as the reverse complement.
ACGTACAATGGTTATTCCGGAAGGTATCGATCCTGGTAAAATCACGACTGGAGTCGTCATTGAAGCGGATGGAACGCTGCGCCATGTGCCGACAAAAATCGTACTTCTGAACGGCAAGTATTATGCCAAGGTGAACAGCTTGACGAATAGCAGCTATTCTGTGATATGGCATCCGCTTGAGTTCAAGGATGTAGAACGGCACTGGGCTAAAAAAGCCATAAACGATATGGGATCACGCAAGGTCATCAATGGCGCTGCCAAAGGTCTCTTCAATCCTGACCAGGACATTACGCGTGCGGAGTTTGCGGCCATCCTGGTTCGCGGTTTAGGACTAAAACTAAAAGCAGGGGTACCGCCTTTCAGTGATGTTGATCGGAAGGATTGGTTCGCCGATGCGATTGGGACGGCATTCACGTACAATCTGATCAGCGGATTTGATGATGGCAGCTTCCGCCCGAATGATAAGATGACACGCGAACAAGCGATGGTCATTCTGGCAAGAGCGATGATCATTACCCGGCTTGAGGTGATGGATCACCAGATGACCAAACAATTACCAGACTCTTTCACTGATGCGGAGACGATATCGACTTGGGCTAAGAGCGGGGTTTCCGACTGTTTGAAAGCCGGGCTTGTTTCGGGACGAAACAGTAGTGAGCTGGCTCCTAAAGCCTTCATAACAAGAGCGGAAGTCGCGGTTATTGTTCAAAGACTTCTGCAAAACTCTAATCTAATCGATAATTAAATAGCTGCCCTACTCGAAATATCCCTCGACCGATAGAATCCGGTTTGAGGGATATTTTTCATCCAGCCGTTATAGCGTGCAAGGAGAGCCTTATCATAACTAATTGCGTTAATAATGGAATATTTAGACGTCCATCGTGGGGCTTCCGATCCTGTTGTTTTTTGTTTTTGGCCCCATTTTTCGCGCCTGGGCTGAAGGTACCGTTCGTTATGGATGTGATTGGCATCATTCCTTCGTATCATTTCATGGAGGGGTTGTCAGCTCTTGTTCTGGACAAGGGGTTGGGGCAGCTTTGGCTGAGCCTTGCCAACTTGCTCGTATGGATGGTTCTTTCCACGTTGCTGGTCTTCATAATTTACGCTGGCAAATGTTATGACAAGTAGCGTCACTGACGGACTTTGCAAGGGGAGGAGACTTCGTATGAGCAAGGGGACGAAAAATGTAATCCTAGGTGTGATAGTACTCGCCGTCGTATTGTTTATCAAATGGCTTTGGCTCACGGGCGGGATCATCGGTAAAATTGTATATTCCACAATCAGGAGACGTTGATAAAAAGCGGATACTTCACACATGGGTATCCGCTTTACTTTACCTATGTAGACTAAGGCCTTACATTACAATAAACACTTTATGGCTCTGCTTAAAGCAGTGTTCCAAGGTCTTGATTCGATCAAATCAATCCCATTTCGCTTACAGGTATCCGCTATCCAATCTCCATACGAAATACTTATTTCAGCTCTATAATGTTGTAATTCGCCACCTTCTCTTGCTAAATAATTCTGCACTATTTGATTTTTGTCTGATTCCTGTATAAATATTGATTTTACCTCCGGGTTATCGAAAGATAATGTAAAATCAGGATCAATAAAATCACCTTCAATAATGATAGGTACTTTATCTTCAATATGCCTGTTTACGAGTTTTTTTAATACTGGAGCCATTTCTTTGCTTACACCAATCAGCCAGTCTACATTGCCGTCAACTCCAACATCTTTCCAGTCAATACCAGAATCCCAATAATGAATTACAGGAAAATGCTCCTTTGCTGTAACTGTTTTTACGGATAGGTGAACATCATCTACTTCCAAGACATTCACACCATAAAATCGAGCAATTTCATAAGCAATACTTGATTTACCTATTCCCGATGCTCCACCAATAAACAAAACTGTCCAGTTTCTATTATTATTCATTTTGCCAACCTTCCAACCTCATTTATATATTCATCCGAATAATGTTATGTAGTTCGGCATTATTCTACTATTCCCTTTTTTTCCTACATTGGACTGCGCTGCGGCATGGACTGAATGTGGAAAAGTTGCTGGAGACGTTTGCGGAGCAGACGGCTGAATTCGATACATATGAGGATGAGGGCAATCTGGCACACTATTACCGCTTCAGCCATCATCGGGAGTTGCACCGGGAGGTGTTCAAGCGCCGACGGCTCCTCCACCGCAATTCATACCGCAAATGTCGGCCACCACATTTGCCATCGACCCCGGCGTTAATGTAGCGTATCAGTTTAGTAAAAAACTAATAGAGGTTAAGGGACTTCATTCCGTATCGGAATGAGGCAAAACCCATACGCTGCACCCATTCGAAGGGGACTTTTGCAGATTCACAGCAAAAGTCCCTTCCGTCGGTTCGGCAGGGCGTATCTAGCCCGAATCCAATCTATAAGCAAAAATGTAAGCGATTAATTCGAATATTTTCGTATCTGATGAAAAAAATAACAATGATTTTCCGTAAAAAGTCTTTTATAAAGCTAACGTATGATGTAAGATGTATTCTAACCTTCTTTAATGCGGTGAACCGCAAAATCAGATGGAGAAAGGGCTGAAGCACATGAGCATTACAGAGAACGTGGCGCTGGCGCAAGAGACCTTAAACCCCTATGAAATTGTACAAAAACAGATTGATGAAGCGGCTGCCTATTTGCAGCTTCCGCAGCATATTACCGATATTCTGAAAAAACCGAAACGTGTGCTGACCGTCAACTTTCCCGTCAAGATGGATGACGGAAGCGTGGTCGTCTTCGAAGGTTACCGTTCCCAGCACAACGATGCGATCGGTCCGGGAAAAGGGGGCATTCGTTTCCACCCCGACGTTACGCTGGACGAAGTCAAAGCTTTGTCGATGTGGATGTCCTTCAAATGCGGCGTTGTGGGTCTGCCTTACGGTGGCGGCAAGGGTGGGGTTATCTGTGACCCGCACAAGCTGAGCAAAGGTGAACTGGAACGCGTCAGCCGGAGCTTTATGGAGGCTATCGCCGATTTCATCGGTCCCGATAAAGATATTCCAGCGCCGGATGTCTACACGACACCGGAGATTATGGGCTGGATGATGGATACATACAGCCGCCTAAAGGGCGTTAACACGCCGGGCGTCATCACAGGCAAACCGCTCATCCTCGGCGGCTCCAAAGGACGGAATGAAGCAACGGCACAAGGCTGCGTGTACACAGTGCTTGCTGCGCTCAAGGAGCTGGATGTATCTCCGGAAGGTGCAATAGTTGCGGTGCAGGGCTTCGGCAACGCCGGACGGATTGCGGCTAAACTGCTGGCCGAACAAGGCTGTAAGGTTGTTGCGGTCAGCGATTCGAGGGGCGGTTTGTATCAGGCGGAGGGTCTTGACTTGCCGAGAGTCTTTGCGCTCAAAGACCATGCCAATCTGGCTGACTACGGCGAGTCTTACGTGATTACTAACGAAGAGTTGCTGGAGCTGGATGTCGATATCCTTGTCCCCGCGGCACTGGAGAATGTGATTACCGGCGCCAATGCAGCCAACATCCGGGCCCGGATCATCGCCGAAGCGGCCAACGGCCCGACCACTCCAGAGGCGGACAAAATTTTGCAGGAAAATGGCGTGCTAGTCATTCCTGATATTCTGGCAAATGCAGGCGGCGTCACCGTATCGTATTTCGAATGGGTGCAAAATCTGGCCAACTACTACTGGACGGAAGAAGAGGTGCTGGAGCGTCTGTCGCAGCGGATGTACGCTTCCTATGATGCGGTCCGTGCCTTATCCCGTGAGCACGGTACCGATCTGCGCACCGCTGCTTTCATGATCTCCATTAAACGGATTAGCGAAGCGATGAGTGCCCGAGGCTGGATCTGATCCAGCATATTATGAAATGGAGGACACAATAACCATGACCCAACCTATTTCCATCGGCATCGTCGGCTACGGCAATCTCGGACGTGGCGTCGAGGCGGCAATCCGGCAAAATCCTGATCTTCGGCTGGAAGCGATTTTTACGCGCCGCGATCCCCACACGTTAGATACGGGCACACCGATGGTGTCCATTAACGATATTGAGGCTTATCGGGGGAAAATTGATGTGCTGATCCTATGCGGCGGCTCCGCAACCGATCTGCCGGAACAGGGCCCGGCTCTGGCGAAGCTGTTCCATACGGTTGACAGCTTCGATACCCATGCGCGAATTCCGGAGTATTATGCGGAAGTGGACGCCAGCTCCAAGGCGGCGGGGACTGTCAGCGTCATTTCTACAGGCTGGGACCCGGGACTGTTCTCACTGAACCGTCTGCTGGCAGAAGCTGTGCTGCCGGAAGGCAGCGAGTTCACCTTCTGGGGCAAAGGCGTAAGCCAGGGTCATTCCGACGCCATCCGCCGTGTTCCCGGAGTCAAGAACGGCATCCAGTACACTATTCCGCGTGAAGAAGCGGTGGCGCGCGTACGCAGTGGGGAGAACCCGGTGCTGGCTACCCGCGATAAGCATCTGCGCGAGTGTTATGTAGTGGCTGAGGAAGGCGCAGACCGCGGGGCGATTGCGGAGACGATCCGCAACATGCCGAATTATTTTGCCGATTATGAGACTGTGGTTCATTTCGTGAGCGAAGAGACGCTGGCTGCCGAACATGGCGCAATGCCGCATGGCGGCCATGTTATCCGAAGCGGGCGGACCGGGGAGGGGAATACGCAGATCGTCGAGTTCAGTCTGAAGCTGGACAGCAATCCCGAATTTACCGCCAGCGTGCTCGTCGCCTATGCCCGCGCGGCCTACCGTCTGGCGCAAAAGGGAGAGTCCGGCGCACACACCGTCTTCGATATCCCGTTCGGCCTGCTCTCGCCGAAATCGCCGGAGCAGCTCCGCAAGGAACTGCTGTAGCGTTAGTGGAGATCCTAGTGGAAGAAAGAAGCCCGTGCAGGAAAAATCGCTGAATCAGCAGGACGTGCATGAGCTAAAAAGAGGAAGCTTAAGCTAGGTGTAGCTTGAGCTTCTTCTTTTTTTGTTGCCGCAAAGTTATATTATACAGAAAGCAGCACAACGGCGAAGAGCTGGAGTGTGATGAGGAGTTGTCATATCGCATTAAATGTCTGGAGGACGATATCCCGTATGTGGGATTTTTCCATGATATCTACTCGTGTGAAGAACCCTTTGAGTATAAGAAACGGGATTTGACCAAATAATGTTTTGCAAAATCACGTAAGGGGAAATGGCGGCCTGAACGAAGTATAGGCAAAGTCGGACGGCTTCACTTGTAACCCTTTGCAGAGGCCGATAATCAAGACTATTGATTTTAAAAATTCAGATACGTGGTTGTAATATTCGGAAAAACTTTTATTTTAACCTATATATCTTTAATAATACAGATTGTTGGAAAATCTATTAATAATTATAATAGTAGCAAATATAGTTATAGCCAGGAAGGGAAGCTTATTATGATTCCATTAGACGACGTAGACAAATGCTACCCATTAATAAATGAGCGCGCACAACGTTTTTTGAGCGAGCAAGAACTGAAGCAATATCGCTCCCTCCCACAAAACGAGGTTGAACACCAGCTTAAACTGTTGCTGGAAAGTCCGATTGCCCACTTTACCGTTGTAAATGAAGTCTACTTCAGAGCGCGTTGGGCAGAAGTTTTTGAAGCGCTGCAGTTGGGAGATGACCTGACATTATTGGAGGTGGCTTCCGGTGATGCAGATATGGTTCCCCAGGTCATGGCACGAACCCATCCAAACAGTACATACATAACGGCCAATATGAATAAAAGCCTCACCACCAGTTTGCTGCAGAAAACGCTGGGCCTTCCCCTGCATATGAAAGTCATAGAGGAAGATGCAGCTTATCTCGAAAAACATCTGCCTTCCGGGTCAGTGGATCTTATCGTTTTTCAGCATGCGGTCAATGATATCATCCAGGCGATTTTGTGCGGACAGGCTGGAATCGACACCATCCATACGGATTGGATGGAAACTTTGCCGGCCATGATCAAACTTCTTCAGCAGGAGGTTGCCTCAGGTACACTCGAAGTTCATGCCATGCAGCCTTTTATCACCTTGATCCACACTTTATTGAAATCTCTGCGGACAGATGGCATTATCGCTATGAATCATTATATGTTTCAATTGGACCTTGACTGGGGCTACCCGGAAGATTTGTTTGAGAATATCATCCCCCTGACCAGACGCTGGTTGAACGGGATTCAGGGCTGCGAAGAGATTTTTATTCCCGGTTTTGACCGGCAATGGTGGATCTTTTTGCAAAAAAGATAAGGATGCCCCACACGAATTTCACATCGAAGACAGGTATAATTCTTCCTTCGGCAAACGAGACTGCCCCTTTCGTAGATCAGGCAAGCATCAGCGGTTGGGCAGCAGATTCGATTACGGCACTTCAGCGAGCAGATATTATAAGCGGTTGGAACAACAAGTTCCTTCCGGGGTCATCCATCACTCGCGCAGAGGCAGCTGTCAACCTAGCTAAATTTATTAAGCTCTCGAAATAATACAACAGCTGCAGCGTGAGGAGAGACCCCCAGTGCTGAGGTATTATGGTTAAACCGTTGTATAGACTAGTAGGTTAAGAGCACTGAAGGGGCATCCGGTAGGATGCCCTTTATTGTTCGCCGCTAGAGTGAACGGTGAACCGTACCACAAAAGGGACAATATGTTAATGCAAATCTTAAGTATTACCTTCTTGTGGTAATATAAGTAAGTCAGGATGTATTCTGAAATTTCGGGAATTAAAGAGTCAACTTGAATACGGGCCATTAATGGATTGGAGTGGTTTAAATGAATCAATTTCTTCAGATGGGAGCAAATACAACTTTAAGTGCCGCAAAAGGTAATATTACGATTAGTCACGAAATTTCTACTTTAATAGACATTTCATTAACAGCATTTCTTTTAACGGATTCCGACAAGGTACAAGGAGATAGCGGGGTTATCTTTTATAATCAACCAACAAGTTCCTCAGGTGTAGCTACTCTTTTACCATCCGAGAAAGTGGGCAATACAAAAGTTCATAAAATTAATTTCGACATGGGTAAAGTCCCTCAAGGTATAACAAAAATAGCTATAACTCTGACAGAGGATAACAGCACGGGATTTTCGAATGTAAAGAATTTAACAGCCGAGATATGTACCGAAAATACGATTATTCAGTTATCACCATCCAGTTTCACGCATGAAAATGGAATCGTAGTTTTGGAATTATATCTAAGAGATGGTCAGACAAAGGCAAAATCAATCTGGCGCGGATTTGATTCCGGGCTTGAAGGTTTATGTAAAAACTATGGTGTTGAGGTTGAAGCTGATGAGCCAGACAAGCATTCCGAACCTCAGACAATTCAAAATCATACCTCAAAAGAACCTGACTTGAAGTTATCGATAAGCCTTGAAAAGGTAAAGGGTAAGATAAATCTCGATAAAGGGCAAAAGCCAGTTATTATTGATAAAACACCAGAAATCACGGCTACTGTATCTTGGAAAACTGGGACGGATTATGATATATATGCTTTAGTCTACACAATGGATGGAAAGCAGATTGATGTAGCTATGTTTGGTGCGGAGGGGACACCTCCTCTCAAAAGTTTTGGTAACGGGACTGTGGAACATATGGGCGATGTCGGGAGAAGCAGCAAAGCTATGAAGACAGAGGTTATAAAATTAAGATTAAAAGATGATATTCTTGCAGTTGTTCCTGTGGTTTATTCAGCTCAGTCCAATGGAACCGGTTCATTCTACAGATATAAGGTGTCCATGAGTATAGATAATCATAATGGAACGTCCGTTACGATATCCGCCAAGAATGCCAATAATAATGATAAGATTTATACCTGTGTACCCGGAATACTTCATATTACGCCAGACGGCGTTATTATAAGCCCATTGGAGCTATACAGTAGACCGAATTCGGAGTTTAGGCCTATCCTCAGGATGGGACCTTCAAATATGGTAGAAGTTATAATGGATCAAGGGCCCTTAAATGATTATAAATAGTTTGTCGTAGTCTGAGTAAGGAATTGAAAAAAGCTCAAGCAGACAAGTGGCTTGGGCTTTTTTCATTAGGTTATTGCTTCTAGTACTGCCTAGTTGAATAAAGGATGGATTGTATTATCTTGTCGTGCTAAACATTAATGAAATTGTCGTACCGGTCCCCAATTGGCTCTCTATTTCAATCTGTCCCCGGTGTTGGATCACAAGCTGCTTGGAAATTGCCATACCGAGTCCAGTACCTTGGATTAATTCATCCGTATTGGTACCGCGATAGTAGCGCTCGAATAGCAGTTCCTTCGTTTTTATATCTATGCCTACCCCGTTATCTTGTATCTGGATTACAAATTGCGAAACGTTATTCTTAACTATAGAAACGTTGATCCATGTACCTTCAGGATTGTGGAGGGCAGCATTTGCAAGCAGATTCTCCAGAGCGCGTCTGAAGTATCTGGCATCTATTGGATAGATAATCGGTGCTTCCGAAGCCTTATAATGAATCGGAACATTGGCAAATTGAGGATGCTGTTTCCACTTTTGTATGGCTTGATCGACGAATTCATTCATGTCAGTCGGGACGAATTCAAACGTAAAGGCTTCGTTTTTCAACCGGTAGGTTAAGGTTAAATCGTTGATCATTTCATCCATATAAGTGGATTTCTCACGCATAATGGCTGCAAATTCACGAATTTCTGCTTGTGACCATTCATACGTTCTCGATTCCATGAGATGTGCGTACCCCATTATGGAAGACAGCGGTGTCTTCAAATCATGCGACACACCTGCAATCCAGTCTTCTCTTGTGATCTCCAGCTGCTTACGAATATGCTCGTTCTTCTGTAATGTCTCTGTTAAGTGAGCTAAGGATTCTATCAATTCGGCATGTACGCGGAATCTTTCTTTTAAATGTCCAGACTGCTTACGGCTAAGAGGTATCCCATTGGAGTTAGGACTGATCGGTTCACGTAATTCGCCCTTGGCCAAAGAGTGAAGCCAATCAATCATATGCAGAATGGGTGTCCCAAACCGGTGACCGTACCAAAGAGCAAGAAGCAGGAGAAGAATAAGAATCATCACAAGCAAAGCAGCAGATTTCCAGAAGAATACAGTAATATCTTCCTTATACGTATCGCCATTGACCCATGAAGCCACCGTTGTAGACAGGGGAGCATGAATGACCCAGGTGCTGCCTGCCGCAGAATCATAAACCGTAAATGATTGCATGCCATAACGTTCCGGATATTGGTTACGCAGCATCAAATCCTGAAGGCTATAATGATCTGGCGCTTCGCCCCTTTGTCCGTAACCTCCTAGTACCTTCCCATTCCCATCGAGCAGCTCGATCGAGCCATGAATATCATTAAGCTGCTGCTTGAAGCTCCCGTTCACTTCAATCTTGCCCGCTCTCCATGTCACTTGCTGCAGCAAGTTTTTTTTGAGCATGGCAATATCATTCTTCACTCCGTATAAGAGGGTATAGGTTTGTCCATCCAGCTCTTGAATCCATGCATATAGTCCGTAAGGGGAATCCTTCTCGGCTTTCCAATAGCTCATCAGCTCACCAGGAGTGTAACGTTCTGGAACATCAGCTGGAGTATTGTAAGCGGCAATAATCTCTCCTGTCTTACCCAGAACCTGTAGCCAGCCCCCCTGCTCGCGTACCTCGGCAAGAAGTTTCGGATCAAATTGTATTTTACCGTCATGATGGGTAATGGAGTCTGTGAGCACAGGCAAACTGGGTTTAATGAAGTCCAATTGTTGATCAAGCCGCTCCAGCTTTACAATGCTAAAAGTAAATGTGCCTAAAAATAGAACAAATAGAAGGACGCCGATAAACAGCAATTGCCTAATATATTGAAGGATAAACCTTTTCTTGATGTTCATCGCATTAATCCTCAGCTTCACGAACAAGTTTGTAACCTAGGCCACGTGCCGTAATCAAATATACTGGTTCACTGGGATTGGGTTCAATGCGCTCGCGAATACGATGGATATGAACCATAACTGTATTGTCGTCACTAAGACTCTGCTCGCCCCAAACTTGCTCGTACAGCTGTTTTTTACTGAATACCCGGTTGGGGCTTTGGCAAAAAAACAAGAGGAGCTGAAAGACCTGAGCCGGACAATCGACGGTGACATCATTCACGCGAAGCTCTCCAGCATATTCGTCCACTTGAAATGTTCTGTAAGTGTATATCCGGTTCAAAGTGGGAACCTCGGCAGTTTTGAGATACCGGCGCAGCTGTGCCCGGACACGCGCAATCACTTCTAGCGGATTGAACGGCTTCGTAATGTAATCATCGCCCCCAACGGCAAACCCGGTCAATTTATCAAAATCGCCTACCCGAGCTGTTAAGAACAGGATAGGGGCATCTGTCGTTTGCCGAATCCATGGACAGATCTCGAAGCCATTTTGCTTCGGCAGCATAACATCAAGCAGGATGAGGTCATACTTGGTGGTTTGGCAGGCTAGTAAGGCCTGTTCGCCTGTTGTGGCCGTATCGACGAGTGGAAATCCCTCTTTATTTAATACCGTTTTCAATAGTTTTAGAATGGACGATTCATCATCCACAATTAGAATCTTTGATTGATTCATCGCTTCCTTATCTCCCTATTACATAACTTGGTATCCATTTAAATATATCATTCATTTTGTTTCAGCAGCACAATATAAATCTTAACGGAACCTTAACTTTTCAATCTCCGGATTAATACAATCATAAGGTTTCGTTTCGCAGGTGTTAAACTTCATCGCATACACTTATCCGTGAAACCCATATAAAGGAGAGAAAACGGATGAACAATATCATTAGCCAAAGAAACCTGATCCTGCTTAGCCTCGCTGGCATATTGACTGTGGGCTCACTCGCAGCCTCGGCGTCGGCTGAGTCCGCCAAGCCTGAGGTTGTATCAGCAAACTCTGTCTCGAAAGGAGCAGTAGCCGCTGCTTCTTTCCGGCCGGACGAACTTTTAAAACTGCTGCAGCAAGAGAAATATGAACGTATTTATGGACAACTCGGAGCCGGATTCAAGAAGCAATTTTCGTTAAAGGATTTCAAGAAACAAGTCAGCCTCAACCACAAGAACGTCACATCCTATAAACTGGTTAGTCATCTTCTCATAAACAATACCAGCTACTATGCTTGGAAGGACCCCAAAGGAAAAAAAACAATACAAGCTCTGTTTGACAGAAAGAACAAGATAGAGGCGCTAATATTTAATACGATGCAGCAGTATCCTGAGACGGATGCGAAGCGCACTCAAACGACTTTTGAACTTCCTTTTCAAGGGAAATGGTTTGTCTATTGGGGGGGAACGAACGAGCTAATTAATTATCATTATGGGGCTGAGCAGCAGCGGTATGCGTATGATCTCATCGTGGTAAACAATGGGTTCAGCTATAAAGGCGACGCCACCAAAAATGAAAGCTACTTTGCTTTTGGAAAACCTATTCTGGCTGCCGCAGCGGGCAAAGTTGTGAAAATCGTCAATGACATCCAAGACAATAAGCCTGTCGGTAAGGAGAATACGGAGCAGATTGCCGGGAACCATGTCATTATCGATCATGGCAATGGAGAGTTCAGCTACTACGCTCATCTGCAAAAGGGATCGGTCAGCGTCAAAACCGGTGACGTAGTGAAGGCCGGAGATACGCTGGGTAAATGCGGTAACTCGGGTAATTCCAGCGAACCACATCTTCATTTCGAGGTTGCCGACAGCGCGGAACTGTACACTACAAAGTCACTGCGCGTTCACTGGAAGGACGCCGATGATTATGAGCAAGGTGCATATATGATTCGATGATTTCAAATGTTAAAGGACGGCAGAGATGCCGTTCTTTTGGTGCGCCCAGCCATGAGGCAGTAGTAAATCATAAGTAGAGGCAATTTTTTTAGCGTCTCCACATACCATATCCAGTCTGTTCTTTAATAGGTATATCTATCATGTAAAATGTGAATTTATGTCGAATCATGTTGAAAAGAGTGCCGGTAATTATCTCGTAATCGCTATAAGAGCGCTTGGTTTCCTGTATAATTTATGAATATGCAGATAGTTGAAGCTGCTGATTCCTGATCGCAACCAATCCCTCACGAAAGAGAGCAGTGCCATGAAATCCATCGCTTGGGTAACCGACAGCACCAGCACAATTGAACCTGAATTCGCCATAAATAACCATGTATATATTGTTCCTCTCCGTCTAATTGTCAATAATGAATGTTATAAAGAAAATATCGAAATCACCGCCGATCAGTTCTATGATAAAATGCGCCAGAATGACAAGGTTGGCAGCTCCCAGCCGCCGATTGGTGAGTTTGTAGAGTTATACGAGCGTCTGAAGGAAGACTATGACGAAATTATTGCGATCCATTGTTCCTCCGAGCTTAGTGGTACTTATCATACCTCTATGCAGGCAGCGGAGATTGCTGGAGTTACCGTCATTGGCATTGATTCCAAGGTAGGCGCTTACCCGATCCGTGAGATGATTCTGCGCGGCGTTCACTGGCAGCAGGCAGGTTGCTCAGCGCAGGAGATTAAGAGCAGAATCGAAAATATCATTGAAGAGATGTCTTTCTATCTGATCCCTGCCAGTCTCAGCCAGCTGCACCGCAGCGGGCGACTCTCTGGCTCCCTGCCAGTCTCAGCCAGCTGCACCGCAGCGGGCGACTCTCTGGCTCCCAGCTTGTATTGGGCCAGTTGATGCGGATTCATCTGCTGCTGAAGTTCGATGAAGGCAAAGTTGTCGTTGTGGACAAAATACGCACCTTCAAGAAGACGAAGCAAAAGTTGCTGGAGACACTCCACAAGGATATCCGCCTGATCCGGGATATTTGCATTATGCATGCCAACAATATGGAAGAGGTTCTGAGCCTGGAGTCGGCCATCAAGGAAATGTCGCCTTCTGTGCGTACAGAAATCATGACTTTTGTTCCGGTAGTAGGTGTTCATATGGGCGAAGGAACGCTCGCGCTGTCATGGATTAATAATACAGCCATGAACAGTATCACTGTTCAGAATCATGTGCTGGAGCCTGTGCTTCAGTATTGAGCCCCTCTCAGCCAAATTGCTTTGCACAAAAAACCAGCAGGTCCCGGAGTGGGTCTGCTGGTTTTTTGCGAACCACAGGAGTCCAAATTAATCTCTTCTCCAGGTCATAAAAAATGCTGTTCTGGAATCAGAGGTAAAGATAGTCTATCATAAATGCTGATGAACATGGGATTGAAAGCTGATTACAGATAGTACAAGGAGATTAGATGAATAATTCGATTAATATTCTCGTGGCCGATGACGACAGTGACATCAGCCGGCTACTGTATAGCATTATAAAAAAACGGTTACGTACCACAGCCTGCCTTCTCCGGAACGGAGGCACTGCTCTATCTGGAGCAACGGCAATGGAGCATGGTACTGCTCGATCTGATGCTGCCGGGAATGACGGGCGAGGAGCTGCTTAAATGGATCCGCGTGCGGGGCGGTATGCCAGTGATCATCATTTCGGCCAAGGGTGAGCAGCAGACCAAGGTATCAGCTCTGCGCGGAGGGGCGGATGACTTCATTACGAAGCCTTTCGATATCGAGGAAGTATCGGCGCTCATCGATTCCCATCTGCGCCGGCATGCGCAGATCGCTCCTCCGGCTGTGCCGAGCGTATTGCAGCATAAGGGATTGGTGCTTGACCACGATTCCAAAACGGTTACGGCAGAGGGGGCGGAGGTTGTGCTGACTGTCCGGGAGTACGAGATTGTCGCATTGTTTTTATCGGCACCGAAAAAGGTATTCACGAAAGCCAATCTATACGAAAGCGTATGGAATGAGCCTTACCACGGAGACGATAATACGGTCAATGTCCATATGAGCAATTCAGGACTTGGTCTTTCCATAGCCAAAAGTCTAATGGACAAGATGAACGGCTCCCTGACAGCGGAGCTGCATGGGGGCAATTTAACGATGACCTGCCGTTGGAAGCTGTAAGGCGCAATGCCAGCATGAGCCCCTCTTTTGCATCATTCAGTTCATCCAATGTGCATTTTACTTTCGATGTTACTAAAACTTGTGATGCATTTCATTACCTGATTTATCCATTATACTTATACTCTTGGTTAAAGTACTTCTATTTCCGGAGGTTTTGTGAATATGGAGCGAATCCGTGTAATTGAGATCCCACCTCTAACGGTCGTTAATTCGGGAAACATATCATCTATGGAGGATTTCGAAGCGTTTGACCAATGGTGGTCTTCTGTCGATGTCAAGCATTACATTACGCCCCGCGACTTTATGTGGTATAACGTCAAGAAAGGTTACTTGGAATGGTTTTTTGCGCTGCCAGAAGGATACAAAGATACAGGCGGATACGAGGTTGCCGATTTCCCTGGGGGATTATATGCAGTTGCAACTTCAAAAGATGCAGAGGAAGTGGCCATTGAGGAAACTAAAGCATCCATTCGCGCATGGATTGACACAAGTGGATGCTTCGAAATATCAACAAGCGAGAATGATTCAGCTGAACGTTACGAAATGACCCATGTTACTACACCCAAGGTATTCAAAGAAAAAATGGGCTATCATCTATCGGATATATTCGTACCGATTGTGGCGAAATGACAACACAGGCCACGTATTGCTTTCACTAATCAGCAAGTTTTTTGTAGAAAAGCTCGCAGGAGCCTGTGTTTACATCATGACGACGGGTATCACACTCCGGTCGAAACGATGCGTAAACAGGCTTCTGCGGGTTTATTTGTGTTACAGAATGATGTAGTAGGCAAAGAAAATTAATGCCGTCTATCGACTTTGTCGCTCCTATGGCGTACTTTGATGACTGGGAATTCAACAGCGACTGGGTGTACAGCACGGCATACGGTATCCTGAAGGATACGAGCGACCGGATCAGCAGCAGCCAAGTGGAAATTGTAGCAACGCTGGATAATGACTGGACTGATGATCAATATCAGGAGATTTACCAGGGAATCCGCGAGAATTACCCTGGCGTGAAGCGTCTGTCGTTCTTTTCTTATGGGGCCTGGCCTGAAGCCGAGCTGGCCAAAATCGATGAACGTACGACATGGCCGACACCGGACTGGACACCTCCGGGTGAACATGACTATCCGGCCCAGCTGCCAACAGGGTGGAAGGCAAGGAATATCGGCTCCATGCCGGGGAATGTTGTATATAATTCTACCAAAAAGCAATTTACAATGAGCAGCACATCCACGGATATTTGGGGGAAAGCGGATCAGTTGAACTTTGTCTATCAACCTGTGAAGGGGGATGCGGAGATCATTGTTCAGATGCGATCAACTGAACGTATGGACGGCTGGGCCAAGGCCGGCGTTATGATTCGGGAGTCGCTGGGGCATGATGCAAAGCACGCGGACATGATGATTACCCCTGAGAATGGGGCAACCTTCCAGTATCGGAAAGAGACAACGGGCAACTCGGTTGACCAGACAGCAGATGCTTCTGCTCCAAGCTGGCTTAAGCTGAACCGAAAGGGAAATACCTTCACCGGCTCAGTTTCGTCTGACGGAAAGCGCTGGACGAAGGTTGGAACCATACAGATCTCGATGAACCGCCAGGTGTATATCGGTATAGCGCTCAGCAATCCGGGGGATGACGCGAAGAATAAGGCTGTGTTTGGCAATGTGAAGATCACCAATTAAGCCCTAAATTATCACATTAGAAGGGACTTTTGTTTGTAGATGCCCCAACAACTCACTGGCATAAGTTGTTGGGGCATCTTTCGGTCTGTAGAATCTTCCAGGGTTACTCATAGAACAGCAGCCGCTTCGCATAAGCGTTGCGGAAATCTGTAGGCGTCAGGCCGACGATCTTCTTGAAGGATTTCATGAAATTATGGCAGTCTGTATAGCCGAGCTGGATGGAGACTTCGCTGATGTTCTGATTCGTGTCGGCGAGCAGGAATTTAGCCAGCTCCATCTTTTGCTGAAGAATGTATTGCTTCAACGAGATGCCGGAGATGGTGGTAAACAGGTGGGAGAGGTACTTATCGTTATATCCGAAGTAAGCGGCGATTTGCGACACCTTGATATGCTCGCTCCGGCTCCATTTTATGTAGTCCACGATATCGTTGTAGAGCTGCTCCTGTTTGGTTTTTTTGGACGGATCGGTATCCGCATGGAACAACTGGTTGTACAGCTCGCATAAAATGACTGTCGCCATGTAATTGTTCAGCGTTTTATGATTGTAGCCCCGCACTGAATCCTGCAGCTGCTTCATCATTACGATAATTTTCTCCAGGCTCTTCAGGGTCCCATATTGGGGTAACAGAATGACATTATCTTGCTCACTATGGTTGGAAATGGCCACATCGGTAATTGTGATCCCGGACTTGGCCGAAAAATGCAGCCAGTAGAAGCAGCAATCGGATGAACGGGTTCCGTATTGTCTGGTGAGCGGGGGAAGTAAGAGATATTCACCCTTGGAGACTACAAATTGCTGTTTGTCACCCGCCAAATATAACACGC
This sequence comes from Paenibacillus sp. P46E, assembly GCF_001909095.1. Lineage (NCBI taxonomy): Bacteria > Bacillati > Bacillota > Bacilli > Caryophanales > Paenibacillaceae > Paenibacillus > Paenibacillus sp. P46E. The sequence goes on along the minus strand of NZ_LVYZ01000037.1, from coordinate 79,221 downwards.
CCTCAGTCATGACAATAAGCTCGTAATCCTGCAGTACTCTGCTCAGGTGAACCCAATCGGAGGACGGGGCAACAAATTTGCCGGTGATCTCCAGATCAACCGGTGTATCCACTTGCAGTTCAAAAGCAGTCATCCGTATATCCCCTTTTTCAGACTTTTATACACTTGCTTATACTCTAATTATTAATGAAACCCGGCCCGAAGTAAAGCGCTTACGACCTAAAATGTTTAGGGGGTATCTAACCTTTTTACACATATTCAAACTACAAATTACAGTAACGATAGATAATCAATCGGATTGAAGTTAGCATTGAGAAAACTTCGAAGCTTCCGGTCGTGTAACTTTACAGATATTACTGCACACCAAACGAGCACCGTCTATATAGACGGTGCTCGTTTGGTGTGCAGATTATGAAGTTACGGAATGTATTGCTGTACGATCGAGATCACCTTGCCATCCTGAACCGTAATGTGGTATGGGGATTGGCTGAGATCGATGATGTCCTTTTTGGCGAATTCCGTCATGAACTTGTGAAGCGTAATCGCTTCATTCCATTGTATATCCAAATCCCCCGGCTTCCCTGTATGGTCGTAAATCTGCATGGTTACTGAAGCATTGTCAGCGATCGGGTACGAAGTGAGCGAGTCACTGTCATTCACAATATAGTAATCATCCGGTACTCCGCCAAGTTCTGCCGCTGCCTCAGGCTCACGTTCAGCAAAGATACGGTTCGCTTCAGCACCTTGGTACCATTCGATTTGGTCAGCGGTCATGATCGTATGTCCGTCTTTGGACTTCAGCGCATGTATATAAACCGTCAGTTCCTGAGTCTTATTGCCGCTTTGTGCATCTGCGCGTGTACCTACCGTACTAGCCGTAGTCACGAGGGAGAGGAACAGGAGGACCAGAGCAGGAAACAGAACAACCGATTTTCTTTTGAACATGTAAAAATTCCCCCTTGATATGAATATGACACGGTATACGTCTATATACCTCATTACCCTTCGCTGATTTTCTCAAACGGGCTTTGTACCTTTATTAACGTAATTCCGGTGAAAATGTTGCAAAAATTTTTCAACCTGTGAAACGGAAAAATTAGGTACAAGCAGAAATGAATTTATTACTTTAAATAAGCCTTTCTGGGCATATTAAGCTATCCAGATTACGGCATGGGAGGAAGTGCAAATATGGCGGCAATATGGCAGATTTATAAAAGGGATTGGATGGGATTGTTCAAAGCTCCGGTAGCTCTGCTGCTGGTTGCCGCACTTGCGGTCCTGCCTTCGGTCTACGATTGGGTCAATGTGGCGGCAGTGTGGGATCCGTACAGCAATACATCCGGCATCCAAGTCGCGGTAGCCAGTCTGGATAAAGGGGCCACTGTGAACGGTACAGGTTTCAACATCGGGGATGAGGTGCTGGAGAGCCTGCATGGTAACAAGTCGCTGGGCTGGACGTTCACTGATGCAGAAGCAGCAGTGCAAGGGGTGCAGCGCGGAGATTATTATGCCAGCATTGTTATACCGGAAGAGTTCTCACAGCGGATGGCAGGGGTCCTCGAAGGTGAACTGGTAAAACCGGAAGTTGACTATACAGTAAATGAAAAAATGAATGCCATTGCTCCAAAAATTACTGCCAAAGGCGCTTCCGCTATTACCGCTCAGATTAGCGGGCGCTTCACCGAAACCCTCAGCCGCACAGTGCTTACTGCCCTAAGTGCCATTGACCGTGAATTTCAGGCTGAGCTGCCGGTCATCCGCAAGGTGGAGCAGGGGCTTTTTAAGCTGGAGGCGAGCCTGCCGGAAATTAAAAAGGCAGGGAAGTTGGTATTGAAGCTGCAGGAGGACTGGCCGCAGATCACCGGTGCGGCCGGACGGATGGCCAGTCTTACGGGCAAGCTGCCGGAGGTAGAAGAGGCCGGCAGGGCAGCAGAGCTGCTGGATGAGCATTGGGGGCAGATCAGCGATGCCGCGGGCAGGCTGCAGGAGCTGCAGGGCAGGCTCCCGGACCTAACGCACGCGGCACAGCTCTTGTCCGGCCTGGACGCTGATTTCATTAAGGCCAGACAGGTGCTGGGCCTTGCCTCAGACCGGCTGGATGAGGCTGCCGCCGTTGTTGCTGCGGCCGCCAAGGGCCTGCCGCAGACCGACCGGATTGCTGCAGGAGGGCCCGCCTTCGGGCAGGAGCTGCAGCAGTTCCTTACGCAGAACAGCGCGGCTTTTGCCGCTGTTCCGCAGGTGCTGCAGCAGAATCTCTATCTGCTGCAGCAGAGTGCAGACAGCGCCGCGCTGCTGGCAGGCCAGCTCGCTGAAGGCCCCCCGCTGCCGGGCGCAGCGGCGGCGGACCCGCTGCAGCTGGCCGCAGACCGGCTGACCGCCGGAAGCGGCGCGCTGCAGCACACGGCGGCTCTCTTCGCCGCCGTGAACACCCTCGCGCCCGGCGCGGTGCCGGGCAGCGAGCTCCGCGCCCTGGCCGGGGCGCGGGCTTCTTTTGCCGCCGGCGCTACGCAGGCGGCACACCTTGCCGCCGCATTGCGGGGCGGCGGCAAGCTGGACCCCGCCGCGCTGGCGCAGCTCGGTGAGAATTCCGCCCGGAGCGCTGAGGCGCTGGGTGGAATTCTCACGCGCTACGGCGCGGAGGGGCAGCATGCGCTGCAGGGCACGCTGCAGCAGCTCACTGTGGCGGCGGGGAATGCCGCCACGGCCTTGCAGGAGGCGCCCGCACGGCTGGCGGCGCTGGATACGGTGCTGGATGAAGCGGGGACCGCCATCCAGTACGGGCAGACCGGCCTGGCCGCGCTGCGGGAACCTCTGCAAGTGATGTCAGATGAGGTTCGTGCGGCGGAAGCCGGAATGAACGGCCGGCTGGCAGCATTCAGCGATTTCATCACAAATGTGCTGCCGCGCATTCAGAACGGGCTGCCCGCTGCCGGAGAAAAAATTCATACGGCGGCTGAATTTGCCCGGAACGACCTGCCGGGGCTAGAGGACAAGTTCCGCCTTGTGTCCGAACGGATTACTGCCGGACTTCCCCGCGCAGACCAGGGGGTGAACCGGGCGGCAGAACTGGTGCGGAATGACCTGCCAGTCCTGGAGCAGGCCGTCCGCCGCGCTGCTGATACGGTCCGCGAGATCAAAAAGGAGGTCAATCTGGAGGAAATCGCTGAACTGCTGGGCGGAGATATCAAGGGAACCAGCGATTTTCTCGCAAATCCCGTGGTGCTGAAGGAAAAGGCATTATATCCGATTCCCAATTACGGTTCGGCCATGACCCCTTTCTATGTAGTGCTTGCCTTGTGGGTAGGAGGAACCCTGCTCATTTCTCTGTTGCGGACCGGTGTTGATACTGGAGGGATCGCATACCGCAGGTACCAGCTGTATTTTGGACGGTTGCTGACTTTTCTGACTGTAGGCATGCTCCAGGCCCTGGTGGCGGTACTTGGCAATATGTATCTGCTGAAATGCTATGTTGCCGACAAGCTGTGGTTTGTGCTGTTTGCCGTCCTGATCAGTATTGTATTTGTGACAATTGTGTTCACACTGGTCTACATCTTTGGTAACCTGGGCAAAGGCATAGCCATTGTATTTATGGTGCTCCAGTTCTCCAGCTCTGGAGGAACCTTCCCGGTCAGCATTACCGGCCGTTTCTTTCAAATCCTGAATCCGTATATGCCGTTTACATATGCCATAAGCCTGCTCAGAGAGGCGGTCGGGGGCATACTCCCGGAGGTTGCTGTTCGTGATGCTCTGCATTTGGTCCTTTTTGGCTTGCTTGCTCTATTGCTTGCCCTTACCCTGCAGAAGCCGCTCGAGCGGTTCATCCGGCGTGCCGCAGAGCAGGCGGAGGAGTCCAGGCTGATCTCCTGACCTGAGGCCGGGTAGTGGAACGGCTCTAACCAGATCTGTCAACCCATATTTAGCGTGCCAATGCACATTGACCTATCCCGGTATAAAACCTAATATATAGGAATATCTGGATTATAGTTCAAATATATGGGTTCTTAGGAAGGTGTTTGTTTGGGATCAATAACAACAACAATACAATCAGAACTGGAAGCTTATTTGAAAAAAGAAGGCATCACTATTAATCAATTCGCTGGGGTATCCGGGGTGAATTCCGGTACGCTCAGCAGTATTATCAATGGGAACCGGCCCATTGCCATGAAGCAGCTGGACCGGATAACAGCGGGGATGGGGCTTCCCGAAGGTGAATTTTATGAATTATACATAGATGAATGTGTTGTTCACTCCACCCCGGACTGGCGGCGGCTGGGCCCTTTCCTGCAGCGCTGTGCGGAGCTGGACAAGCTAGAATGCATCCGGCAGGTTGTCCAGACCCTTATGGATCATATCTCTTATGCCCAGGCACTGTTTGAAACAGCGGAGGAATTCTTTGCTCAGGGCAAGCGCCAAGCGGCAGCATTGTTATATGAAGGTGTGGCAGAGAGTGAGAAATATCAGCATTCGGAGCGGCTGGCTCTCTGCCAGTACCGGCTGTTTACCATTGCCCTGGGGAAAGATCAGGATGCCAATCTGCGGACGGCGATGCATTTTGAATACTTTGTCGAGCGGCTTGATGAGGTGGATCAGCTGAATGCGCTGAAGGATTTGGCCAATATTTATGCGTCCTTGCACCGCTGGAACAGAGTGGAGGCTCTGGCGGAGGAGATGGGGCACAAGGCATCTATCCAATATCAGAATAAGTATCACAAGGTCAGCCGCCGTACGGTCCAGAAAGAACCTGCGAGGCCCCTTTGTTTCTATATCCTCTATGCCCATCTGCTCCGCGCGGCAGTATGTGATGAACGCGGGGATTATATCCAGGCCCTTCATTATGTCTCGCTGTATTCTGATTTCAGCTGGGTTCAGGAGACGACGGAGGAGGCCCGGCAGATTATGGAGCAGTTCAAGGAATGGGCTGAAGCCAATACATATCTGTATCGTCTGATGACCGGAGAGACCCGGGTGCTTGCGGATTATGTTGAATTCATTAGCGGCAGAGAGAACGAAATGGTCCCCGGCCTGACCAAAATCATGCAGGCGGCCAACCGCCTGGACTTGAACGTGGATGAAATCATTGAACGCTTTGAGCCTCGACTGGGCCTCAAAGACCTGAAGACCCGAATGGGGAAACTGAATGCCCAGGTGACCGAAGACAAATATACGGTACTGCTGTACGAATTGGCGGTATATTGCTTAAATGCCCAGAGAATCAAGAATGGTATCGCATACTTATTCCAATGTCTGGAAACTTCTGTTAGAATGAATAGTGACAGCCATATTGTTCAGTGCGTAGTATTATTTGAGCAATACAGACATCTCAGTTCCAGCGAGGATCAGGAAAGATACAAAATTCTAATTGGCGAGGTGCAGAAGATTAATGAGAAGAAAAGTGGCTCTGCTGCTGGCAGCAGGTAGCATTTTTTTTGCTGTTGGCGCTCCGGCATTAGTTATGCAATCCGCTTCAGCGCATTCATTCATTGAACCTTTGACACATGGGGTAGGTGCCGAGTAATACCTATATGGCCGATGTGAAATGAAGTTCTTCCTGCAGCTTTTTACTGAATCATCTTCAGAAACCCCCAAGCCTCTCTTTCCTTAGAGAGGCTTTATTATATGTGCGTCGGAAAAGCGTTTTCTATAAGTCGCTGTAGATGCAGGGGAGCATTCCCTAGCTAGTGTTTTTGAACATTTTTCTGCTATGATGGGAACCAAACGGGCGCTCCCTGTACAGTATCCACAACCACTAAATTTCAATCAAAGGATGAGTATGGATGACTAGTTCAACTATTGGGAAAAACAAGGTTTTTCTGTTTCAAGGCGATTCGATTACCGACGGCAACCGTGGCCGTGACGAAGATCCCAATCATATTCTCGGCCACAGCTACGCGTACATCATCGGCGGCAAGCTCGGCAATGAGCTGGCTGAGCAGCAGCCGGTATTCTATAACCGGGGCATCAGCGGAGACCGCATTTCGGATCTCTATGCCCGCTGGAATGAGGATGCGATCTATCTTCAGCCGGATGTACTAAGTATTCTGATCGGGGTTAATGATATCTGGAGAATGATGAAAGACGAGCCTGGCGGTGTAACGGACCGGTACGAGCGGGCTTACCGCCATGTGCTGGAGGAAACCCGGGAGGTGCTCCCGCAGACCAAACTGGTGCTGTGTGAGCCGTTTATTCTTAACACGGGTGCTCCTTCGGAAGCCTGGGAGGGGTGGTCCAAGCATATTACCCATTATCAGCAGGTGGTCCTGGATCTGGCAGAGGAGTTCGGCGCGGTGCATGTTCCGCTGCAGGCTGCCTTCGATGCGGCGGCGGCAAGAGCACATGCGGCTTACTGGCTGTGGGACGGTGTCCATCCGACACATTCCGGTCATGACCTGATTGCCAGGGAATGGCTGAACGTTGTTGCAGATAGCGGCATTTTGAACGGCTAATCAGGTGGTTGCACCTTCATTTTCTAACATAATGAATACACAAGGGGTACCCTTGGGGATGGCCTGGCCCCATTTGCAACAGGAGCGGGGCAGCGGTATGTGCTGAATTTTGTAGTGGGAACAGATAATTAACTACACTGAGCATCTCTCTGATATGGAGGGATGCTCTATTTGATTTCATTCAGCAGAAGGGGAGCTGAAGAAGGAATGGCCGGGCGGGCCAGATATACCGGCTGCTCTGGAATTCTAGAAGGAAATGATCGAGACCATTGCTGGGTAGGAAATCAAGGTGAACTTATTGACATCAACCCGAAATCGGTCGTATGGTACAGGGGATGAAAGCTGGTTATCGGAGAACTGGCGGAATTTTTGCGGTAGGAAGGAGAGCGGGCATCCATGAGGTTCTTTCGAAAGTGGGGCAGCCTAATCTGGAGCAAGTCGAGTGAACGTTATTATCAGGTGTCCATCAAGCAGCGGGTACTTCTCTCATTTCTCGTATTGATAACGCTATCCATTAGCGCGATGGGAGTTCTAACCTACCGGATAGCCGGAAAGGAAATTCAGAACAATGCGTTTGAGACGAGTAAAGAGACGGTGGATAAGACACTGCAGCTGCTGGACTATCGGCTGAATGATGTGGCGATGTCGGTCCAATCACTAATGCTCAGTGATGCCTACAGGCAGATGATGATTGATGTGCAGGCCCATGATGTGACGAAATATTATGTTCATTTATCGGAAATGCAGTACGTCCTCTCGCAGGCAACCTTCAATGAGCCAATGATTGAGAACGTTCTCATAGCTACACCGATCGGGGATTTTTATTCCACCACCCAGGTCCGAGCACAGGATAATTCATTTTACGGCTCGGAGCTGTACGATAATAGCAAAAAAAGCCCCGGCGGATACTGGGCCAAAGGGCACTACGACCGGCTGTTCACCGGGAGCCAGCGTGTGGTGTCCTTTGTAGTGCGGGGAATTTATGAGCATACGCCGATCACCAACGTGTTCATTGTGGTCAATCTCAGAGAGAACCGGATTGCTTCACTGCTTGGTCAGGGCACTGCTGGTAAGGACCGAAAGTATTTGCTTCTGAACAAGGAAGGGGAGACGGTAGTGCAGACGGGCTGGCCTGCCCAGGGGGGGCCGCCGAGAGAGCCGGAATTTCTGCAGGACAGAACAGCGGACAGCGAGGGCAATTTCTTTTATCCTTTTGACGGTGAGGATTATCTGGTCAACTATAAGCAGTCGGCGGTTGCGCCGGAATGGATTCTGGCCGGGATGCAGTCCAAGGATCAGCTCCTCGGACAGCTCAAAGGCGTGCAGCGGACGGTTCTGTATGTGATTCTGGTTTTTCTTTTGACGACCTGGTTTTTCTCAAACAAGCTGACGGCGGCACTTCTCCGTCCCTTGTTCAAGCTGAGCCGGCTGATGCGCAGAGTGGAGGAGAACCAGCTCAGCGTTTCTTTTGAGAGCAAATACAACGATGAAATCGCCCAGGTTGGCTTTCAGTTTAACCGGATGATGGCGGAGATCAAAACACTGATCGAAGATGTGCGGCAGAAGGAAAAAGGCAAACGCCATGCGGAGATCCGGGCGCTGACCGCGCAGATGGAGCCCCATTTCCTATACAATACGCTCAATACGATCTACTGTAAGTCCGTGATGGGTGAAAATGAGGATGTCAACGAGATGATCCTCGCATTATCGCAAATGTTCCAGCTGGGGCTTGGCGGCGGCAAGGATCTGATTACGCTCGAGGACGAGCTTTCGCATGTGCAGCAGTACTGCGCCATCCAGCAAAAATGCTATGAGAATCTGTTCGAGTACCGTGCTGAAACGGAAGAGGAGGAGCTTTTGTCGGTCCCGATTCCCAAAATACTGCTGCAGCCGATTGTGGAAAACAGTATCCAGCACGGGTTCTCGGACCGGAGGAGCGGCGGCTGGATACATGTGCGGATTTCGCTGGAGCAGGCCATGCTCCATATTGTGGTGGAGGACAATGGCAAAGGCATGGATACCGCCAAAGTGGAGCTGGGGATGACTGAGCGGGAGCTTTCCAAAAAAGGATATGCCCTGGTCAATATCAGGCACCGGCTGCAGCTCTATTACGGCGAAGAGGCGCGGATGGAGCTGTCCGGCCAGGCGGGCGTAGGCTCGCGAACCGATCTATGGATACCGCTCGGTCCGCAGAAGGAAGAGGGAGGAAGTTATGGAATATCCTGAAGTAAGGCCGGTCAAAATTTGCGTGATTGACGATATAAAAAGCGTAGTAGACATGATTGCCCGCAAGCCTCAGTGGCAGGAGTACGGCATCGAGGTAGCCGGTACGGCGCTCGACGGGGAAGAAGGATTGCAGAAGATTCGTGAGCTGAAACCCGATATTGTGCTTACCGACATCCGCATGCCGCGAATGGACGGGTTGGAGATGACCAGGGCGATTCTGGAGTTTGCCCCGCACTGCAAAATCATTATTCTCAGCGCTTACTCGGAATTCTCCTATGCCCAGCAGGCAATTCGCCTTGGGGCCATGGATTTTGTCAAAAAGCCCTTTTCACTGGAGGAGATCGTGAATGTGGTGCTGAAGGCAAAGGATCTGTGTCTGGAGGATCGCAGAGAGCAGGAGAACCTAAAGGCTATGCAAGCCCGGATCAAAGAAAGTCTGCCGATTCTGCGCCAGGAGTATCTGACTCTCCTAATGCAGCATAGGGAGACTGAGCCGGGTGCGAAAGCGCGATGGGAGTATCTTGGCATTCCGCTGGCGCAGGAGAATTTCACAGTGTTTATCGTCGAGATCGATCAGTTTGCCGAAAAGTACTGCCGCCAGCCTGTGCAGGAGATTGAACTGATCCGCTTCAGCCTGCAAAATATATTGGAAGAGACGATCTTGGCCTGGACGCAAGGAATTCTCTTCCGTGAGGCGACGAACCGTTATGTCGGAATCATCAACGGGGACGATCCCCGTATGGCGGAGCAGATCACCGAGGCTTGCTGTACTAATGTCAGCCGCTATTCCCGCTGCACGGTTTCAATTGGAATGGGACTGGGCGTATCTGCGATCCATGAGCTGGCCGATTCCTATACGCAGGCGCTTGGTGCGCTGGCTTATCATTTCTATACCGGCGGCAACGCTGTATACAACTACGCAAGTATCGTCCATAAGCAGCGGGCTGCGAGCCACTATTCTGTTGCCGCCGAACAGGAATTTCTTTTCGCGCTCCGTTCAGGCAACCGTGAGAAAAGCCAGCTGGTGCTCGTACGTATATTCGATGAGCTGCTTCAGCTCGACCCGCTGCCCGCGCCGCAGTATGTGGAGAACATCGGCTACGAGCTGTCATTCAAAATCTGCCGGGTCATGCTGGAGCTATTCCCTTATGAGAAGGTCCAGCCGCTGGAGCAGGAAGTGAACCGTCTGAAGAACCGCCCGCATCCTTCGTTGCAGGAGATCCGTTCCCTTCTGGAGGGACTGTGCGCCGAAGGCTGCCGCTGGATTGAGGAAGAGCGCTCTATCGAATCCACACGGATTATCCGTCAGGCTAAGGCCTACATTTGTGCCAACCTGCACACCAGCCTGACCCTGGAGCAGGTGGCGAAGCAAATCAGCCTCAGCCAGGGCTATTTCTCGAACTTGTTCAAGAAGGTGGCGGGCATCTCCTTTCAGCAGTTCGTCATGCACGAGAAGATGGAGAAGGCGAAGACGATGCTGATTGAAGGGCTGCAGGTGCAGGAAATCGCCATGGAGCTTGGCTATGAGCACCGCCGCTACTTCAGCGAGGTATTCAAGAAATACACCGGCATGACACCGTCGGAGTTCAAGATATCTTATCTCGGCAGGGCAGACTTTTCACAACATACGAATCCACGGGGATGAACGATCCGCTGATGCTGCGGGTGTTCATCCCCGTTTGGCATTAGTTCAGCAGATATCTGCCCTTAATGTGGGTTTACCCGCATTATGCAGATGAATGGCCTGCCCTATAATCAGGGTGTAAGGCAAACACAGCTTTGAACATATAAGGGGGTTAACAGAAATGAAGAAACAACTGCTTCTGACTTCGCTGAGCGCGGTGCTGGCATTCGGTCTGGCCGCATGCGGCAACTCCAATACTGCTGAGAATTCCAAGGAGCCATCAAACTCTGGAGCGGGATCGGCATCAGGCGAAAAGACCAAAATCAGCTACTGGACAGGTGACCGCCATGACGCCGAATTCGTAAAGGAAAAGGTAGCCGATTTCAACGCAACGAATACCGATGGCATTGAGGTGGAATTGGTCGTCAAGGGCGATGATTTCGATACAGCGCTGGACCTGTCCTTCCAGACTGCCGACTCTCCGGATGTGATCCGGGTGAAAGAAAACACCATCGGCACTTTTTATAAAAAAGAATATCTCGCTCCAATCGACGAGTATCTGTCCGATGACATGAAGGCTAAATTTCCGGAGATGGTTAATCTGAACACCTTTGACGGCAAACGCTACAGCCTTCCGAATTACGGTACGACGATGCGTCTGGTCTACAATAAGGACCTGTTCGCCAAAGCGGGAATTACCAAGCCCCCGGCAACCTTGCAGGAGCTGGTGGACACTGCCAAAAAGCTGACCGCAGCGGGAAAAGCAGACGGTGCCTACGGCTTTGCGCAGAACTTCAAAAATCCGACCAGTGCACTTGGACGCTCAGCGCGGGTTATTGCTGAAATGAGCGGCTTCGGCGGCTTTGGCTATGACTTCAAAACGGCGCGTTATGACTTCAGCGGCTTCAAGCCGATTATCGAGGCTTTCAAGCAGATCAAAGATGACGGCAGCATGCTTCCAGGTGTGGAATCGCTGGATATCGATCCACTGCGGGCACAGTTTGCCGAGGGCAAGATCGGGATGTACCTGAGTTTTTCCTCGGAACCAGGGGTCTACAGCACACAGTTCCCCGCCAAAATCGACTGGGCTGCGGCACCTGCGCCTACGATTGACGGCAACGCAAAGGGCGCTTCGGGCTTCCTCGGCGGACAATGGCTGGCTCTGAGTGCCAAGTCCAAGCATAAGGATGCTGCATGGAAGTTCATGGAGTATATGTACAGTGATCAAATGCTGACAGCCTATCAGGAGAATGGTTATGGCATCTCGATGGTCCCTTCCATCAGCGCCTCCGCCAAAACCCCTGAAGTCAAAGGTATCGAAGGGTTCCTGCCGAATCAGTATGACGGTGTATGGCCGGTGTATCCGGCAGTGGCACCGGAAGGTATGAAATCGGATGACGCCTTCTTCAAATACATGCTGAACGGCGGGGATCTGGATGCTACGATCGCCGATCTGAACAAACGCTACAACGCTGCGCTGGATGATGCGATGAAGAATGACGGCCTGAAAGCCGAACCGGACCCAGGCTTTAATCCGGCAGCGCTTGCAGGGAAGTTCGCAAAATAAATTCAGAGAAGCTTATCCGAGCATTTTACAGAGACCATTTAAGGAGGGGGATTTCTTCCCCCATCCTTATCTTTTGACAGCAAGACAGGAAAGGAGCCTGGAGGAACCCATGAACAAAACCAAGAATGCCACCTTTGCCTACAGCTTTCTGCTGCCAAGCGCGCTGCTCACGCTGGTGCTGGGAATTTACCCGATTGCCTGGGCATTCCGCTATATGTTCTACAACTACAAGGGCTATGGAACTGCCCGGTTCATCGGCCTCGATAATTTTAGCCGGATTCTGCGTGATGCAGAGTTTTGGGATTCTGTCGTCAATACCTTTGTCTATGCGGGAGGCAAGCTGCTGCTCTCGATCCCGCTGTCCCTGCTCCTGGCGGCGATTCTGAACCGTAAAATCAGAGGGAGACAGCTGCTGCGGGCCGTTTTTTTCATGCCAACAGTAATCAGTACGGCCGTTATGGCTGTGGTCTTTTTTACGATCTTTAATTCGTACAACGGAATTCTGAACCAGTTCCTGATCAAATTTAACATTTCATCCTCCGGGATTGACTGGCTGGGTCCGAAACATGCCATGCTTACGGTCATTCTGGTGGCGGTGTGGGGGGCGGTCGGCAACTATATGCTGCTGTTCCTGGCCGGACTTCAGAATATTCCCGAGGATGTTTACGAGAGCTCTTCTTTGGATGGAGCTAATAAAATACAGCAGTTCCGCTTCATTACCCTGCCGATGTTGGGACCTGTGCTGCAGATGGTCATTATGCTGGCGATCATCAATGCGCTGAAGGGCTATGAGAGCATAATGGTGCTTACCGAAGGCGGCCCTGCGGGCAAAACGGAAGTCATGTTCCTTTACCTGTATAAGCTGTTCTTTCCGGTCGGGGGCAGCTCAGCCTCAACCCAGGTGCAGGAGTTTGGATATGGAAGTGCGGTCGCATTCGTTTCTGCGCTTATCGTGGGGATGATTTCCGTGGTTTACTTCTATGCCTCCAGACGAATGAATCGGATTGATTGAGGAGAGATGTGAGATGAGAACAAAAGAGATAACGGGGAAGATGGTTTTATGGATCTTTTTGCTGGTACTCGCCTTTGTAACCTTGATTCCTGTGGTGATTACCATCCTCGGCTCGTTCAAAACAAACGTTGAGCTGACTACAGGCGCAACCTTCCTGCCAAGCAAATGGCATTTTTCCAACTACGCGGATGCCTGGGACAAAGCCCACTTCTCGACGTATACGGTCAACAGTCTAATCGTGTCGCTCTCCACGGTCGCCGGTACACTGCTGGTAGCCTCTATGGCTGCTTATGTAGTAGACCGGATGGATTTTTTCGGCAAAAAAATCTATATCGGCATGCAGTCATTCACAATGTTTGTCGCCGTAGGGGCGGTGGTGCTGCGTCCGCAGTTCGACCTGATGGTCAGGCTGCACCTGCACAGCTCGCTGTGGGGGGTTATTCTGATTTTGATCTCCGCGCATGCTTCGATCTTTTTTATCCTGCTCAGCTTCATGAAAGGCATTCCGCGTGAACTGGATGAAGCTGCACGGATTGACGGAAGCTCACTCAGCCGCACTTTTTGGACTATAATCCTTCCTCTGCTCGGTCCTGGACTGGGGGTAGGCGCACTCTTTACCTTCCGCGGCGCATGGAATGAATATCTGCTTCCGCTCGTGTTCACCATGACGAAGCCGGAGCTGCAGACGCTCACTGTGGGCCTGGCGAATCTGAAGTATGGCATTTCCGCCGCCTCGCAGACTCATTACATGATGGCTGGTGCCTGCCTGTCGATTGTGCCGATTCTCGTAGCGTATGTCTTTGCCAATAAATCTTTTATGCAGATGACGGCTGGTTCCCTGAAGGGGTAGGCTGAGCCTTTACGATCTCCTCTCCCTATGGAATATACTGCTTATAACAACGTAGATGATACTATTACTTTGGGCTGTTTTTAAGACTACAAGCAATAATCAGGAGGTTTACAACATGACCGTTCAGGTTCCCGCAATTCTTACATCCAGTCCGCTGATTCACCGCTATCCCGGCAATCCGGTGCTGGATGCGTCTATGGTTCCCTATAGGACAGCGCTTGTGTTCAATGCAGGCGTCACCAAGTTCAAAGGCAAGTATGTGATGGTGTTCCGCAATGATTATGGCTCGCTTACGGAGCAGACGATTGAGCCGCATCACACGACCGACCTGGGGATTGCTTTCAGTGATGACGGCTTCCACTGGGAGGCCAGTCCCAAGAAATGTTTCAAGCTGCATGACGAAGAGATTATCCGCGCTTACGACCCGCGTCTGACGGTGATCGGAGAGCGCTGCTATATGTGCTTTGCGGTCGATACCAAGCATGGCATCCGGGGCGGGATCGCAGTGACGGATGATTTTGAGGAATTTGAGATCCTCAGCCTGTCTTCGCCCGATCTGCGCAACATGGTGCTGTTCCCGGAGAAAATAGGCGGCAATTACGTCCGCCTGGAGCGTCCGTTTACCGTATACAGCCGTGGCGGCAAGGACCGCTTCGATACCTGGATCTCGGAATCCCCGGATATGAAATATTGGGGCAATTCCGACCTGCTGTTCGCTGTGGAGCATGTTCCTTTCGCCAATGACAAGGTTGGACCTGCCGCACCTCCGGTAAAGACGGACAGGGGCTGGCTGACAACCTTCCATGCGGTGGATATTGACCCGGCACGCGGTAAACACGGCTGGGAGCCTGCCTGGAAGAAACGGTACACCGCAGGCATCATGCTGCTGGATCTGGAGAATCCGAAGAAAATTATCGGCATGTCCAAGCAGCCGCTGCTCGCCCCGGAGACCCGCTATGAGGTTGACGGCGGTTTCCGCAACAATGTTATTTTTCCGGGAGGGATGATTCTGGAGGATAACGGTGAGGTCAAAATCTACTACGGCTCCGCCGATACGATCGAATGCCTCGCGACTGCACATGTGGATGACCTGATCTCCCTGTGCCTGAAAGGCTGATGAACAACAATGATAAACCGGATGGCGAACGGGGAGATGAACAAATGATGAACTTGCGGGATGACCTGAAGAACCCGCCTAACGCATACCGATCCGTTCCGCTCTGGTCCTGGAATGACCGGCTGGAGAAGGAGGAGCTGGAGCGGCAGATTGAAGAGATGCACCGGGCGGGGATTGGCGGCTTCTTCATGCATGCCCGGGGCGGGCTGCAGACGCCATACATGGGCGAAGAATGGATGGAGGCCATCCGCATTTCGATTGAGAGAAGCCGTGAGCTCGGGATGAACGCCTGGTTCTATGATGAAAACGGCTGGCCCAGCGGCTTTGCAGACGGGAAGGTGCCCGCCAAAGGACTGGCCTATCAGCAGAAGCAACTGCTGTGTGAACAGGCTCCATTTCAGGATGCGCCGGAACTGGAGCGGACAATTGGCTGGTATGCCGCCGCAGCGGACGGACAGAGCTACCGATTGCTGCTTCCGGGCGAAGAAGCCGGTGCCTCCTTGAGAATCAGCTATGAAGTAAATTCCTACTATACAGATACGCTCAGTCCGATGGCAGTAAAAGAATTTATCGATACCACCTACGAGCGTTACTGGGAGCAATTCGGTGAAGCCTCCGGTGCGGAGCTGAGCGGTGTATTCACGGATGAGCCGCAGTTCGGGCGCGGCGGGCTTCCCTGGTCTTTTGAGCTGGGGGAGATGTTTACTTCAAGGCATGGAGGCGATGTGAGGGCGGTTCTGCCAGCGCTCTTCCTGGATACGGAAGGCTGCAGCGAGGCCCGATATGCTTACTGGGAGACCGTAACCTTCATGTTCACGCAGGCATATGCCAAGCAAATCGGAGACTGGTGCGCAGGCAAGGGCTGGTCGGCGACCGGGCATGTCGTCGATGAGCAGGAGCTAATGAATCAAGTGACCTCTATTGGTGACCCGATGGCCTTCTATGAACACTTGCAGATTCCCGGCTGCGACTGGCTGGGCAGGTTTGTGGGGAGCGATGCGCTGGTGCCGAAGCAGGTCAGCTCGGTGGCCCGCCAGCTCGGCAAGAAGCGGACAATAACCGAGAGCTTTGGCTGCTCCGGCTGGAACGTCAGCTTCGCTGACCTTAAACGAATCGGCGAATGGCAGTTCGTACATGGCATTAATCTGATGTGCCAGCATTTGCAGGGGTACTCTTTGAGGGGATTGCGCAAACGGGATTACCCGCCATCCCTGTTTTATCAACAGCCTTGGTGGAGCGACTATAAAGCCTTCAATGACTATTTCGCCAGGCTGTCCCTGCTGCTCTCCGAAGGCTCGGCCCAGGCGGAGGTTCTGTTGCTGCATCCGGTGCGTACAGCATGGACGCTACAGCGCGGCAGGGATCATTCCGCTGTGGTGCCTTATCATGAAGCTTTTGCCCAGCTCACGAGATGGCTGTGCCAGAGCCTGATCGAGCATGACTATGGCAGCGAGGGCATAATCGCCGGACATGGCAGGGTCAGCGGCGGCCGCTTCATCGTCGGCGAAGCGGCGTACCGTGTAGTTATTGTACCGCCTAGTGTGACCGTCGACAGGCAGACTGCGCAGCTTCTGCGGGAGTTCGTTGCGCAGGGGGGGAAGCTGATTGCTCTTGACCCTTGTCCGGCGCGGGTTGACGGTAAGGAGGATGTTGAATTCGCACGCTTCATGCAGGCTGCTGTTCTGACAGAATGGAGCCGCGAGGCGTTGTGCCGGGCGGTGTCCGCGGCCAGCAAGCCGTTCATCCGAATCAGCGGTGAAGTCGGGGAATCCGTCGCTGCGGATACGATCAATGTACGGACCCTGGAGCTTGCGGGCTCAACGCTGCATTATGTGGTGAATTCCGGCACGGAGTTCTACCCGCTGCTGAATATTCAGCTGGCCCGTGAGGGCACAGTTTCGCTGATTGATCTAGAAACCGGAGATATCCGTCCGCTGGAGCTGGGCGTGCGCCTGCGGCTTCCGCTGCATCCCGGCCAGTCCTATATGCTGAAGCTGGATCCGCTTCCGAATCCACCATTATTAACAGGGGACGCTAAGGCGACCGAACCGGTGGTGCCAGGGGAGAATGTGGAGACCATGGCGGTGAAGCTGGCGACAGATTGGGAAATGGTGCACTCCGATCTCAACAGTCTGACGCTGGACAACGCACGCCTTCGTGTGGATGGAGGGGAATGGTCACAGCCGCAGGCGGTGATTTTTATCCAGGAGGAGCTGCTGGCTTACGGAAGGCCGGTTGCGGTGGAACTGGAATTTGAATTTCACATCGATTTCGATACGGCCAGACAGAGGGAGCTGTTTCTTGTACTGGAACGGCCGGAGGAGCTGGAGATCGAACTGAACGGGGTTAAGGTAGAGGCGGTCAGCGGAGGCTGGTGGCGGGATATCTCGTTCAAGACCCTAGATATCAGCCGCCTTGCGGTATCCGGCCGGAATACGTTAGTTCTGAGAATGGAGTTCCTTGGCTCACAGGAAATCTCGGAACGACTGGCCCGGGCTAAGGCATTCGAAGCGGAAGGCAACAAGCTTACGATCGATCAGGAGCTGGAGAGTATCTATCTGCTTGGCGATTTTGGAGTACATTCGAGTTCGGGGTACACGGACGGAGAACGCAGAGCGGTATTCACGGATGGACCCTTCCGTTTGACGGAGCCGCCACGGCAGGTGCAGACAGGGGATTTAACCCGGCAAGGGTTTCCTTTCTTCTCCGGCAATATGCGCTTGCGTCAGAGCCTGACCGTCGATGCAACGCAAGCAACTGCTGTGAAATGCTCCTTTCAGGCCCCACCTGATGCAATAGTAACAAAGCTGTTCATTAACGGGGCCGAGGTACGCACCTTTTTGTGGGAGCCATACCACGCAGAGGTTTCTTCCTTTTTGCATAGCGGGTGTAATGTCATCGAAGTGGAGCTGACGAGCAGCTGCCGCAACCTGCTGGGACCACATCATCATATCAAAGGTGAAGTCTACAAGGTCGGGCCGGACAGCTATAAGGATAAGCCGGGCTGGACGGACAAGGACCTGGATAAGGATACGCATGTGTATCAGGCGCGGTACGCGTTTGTAAAGTTTGGACTGGCGGCAACTCCGCTTATTCATGTAGAGCAGGCTTAGCACAGACAACCAAGTGGTTACATGAACAAGGCAATGTTGAACTTTTGAAACCAGCGGCAAAAATAAGAGCAGCACATATTCGCCGGGAAATTGACTCTGAAATTTTGGAATATTGTGTTTTTTCGCATATTGTCCCCGTTCTCTTAATGAACTATAATCTTCATTCTAGGACAAGCAGCAGGTTATACGACTAGAAAAAGATATGGAGAGGATGGCCGGAATGAATGTGGAAGTGTACACTTTAAATGCTTTTGACAAAGACGGAAGCGGTGGAAACCCCGCCGGGATAGTACTGGATGCAGGCTCCCTGAATACAGCGGAAATGCAGCGTATGGCGAAGGAGGTTGGCTTTTCGGAGACGGCTTTTGTGGAAAAATCGGCGATTGCCGACTTTAAGGTCCGTTATTTCACTCCGGCCAGCGAGGTGGATTTGTGCGGGCATGCGACGGTTGCTGCTTTTTATCTGATGTATTCCTTGAACCTGGCTACGTATGCCACCTATACCCTGGAGACCAAAGCCGGATTATTGGAGGTCAGCATCAGCCATGACGGGGATGTCTATTTGTCGCAGTCGCTGCCACAGTTCTATGAAACCTTGCCAAGAGAAGAAATTGCAGCATCGCTTAGAATCGGCGCAGAGGAATTGGCCGGGGAGCTGCCCATTCAGATTGTGTCCACGGGGCTGCGGGATATTCTGATTCCAGTCAGTACCCGTGAGCTGTTAGCCAGGATACAACCTGATTTTGCCGCAATAACAGCGGTCAGCGAGAAATATAACGTCATCGGCTACCACCTGTTCACACTCGATACCCCGGATGATGCCGCAGCCGAATGCCGGAACTTTGCGCCGCTGTACGACATTCCTGAGGAGAGTGCAACAGGGACCGCAAGCGGCGCGTTACTTAGTTATTTGTACAAATACGGGCAGCTGTCCATTCAGCAGGCTCAGCATGTAGTGTTCAGGCAAGGATATTCGATGAGCTGTCCTTCCGAGATTAAGGCTGGATTAAGCCTGAACCATGGCGGTGAGATTACCCGGGTTCAGGTGGGCGGGATCGCAGCAGGCATACAGCGGAGAAGCATTGTGATCTGAGTGCTGGTCTCGAAGAGAGAACAGTTATGGGATAAGGTTAAGCTATTCTGTCCAAGAGGCGGCACAGGTGGCAAGCAGCAGTTCATTTCTTGTATCTAAAAAATACAGCCCGTTGGCATGCCGTGATATTTGCGGCTCCAAATGGGCTTTTCGTTATCTGTGGGAACACGGCTATAGTCTTAATTTGCAATTGAGAAAAAGGAGTAAATTGTGGCATAATCTGAGAAATGAGATACCTTAAGGGAGTCGAAACCAGTGGCTATAGAACCGCTTATTTTTTTGACGTGTATCATCTGTTTTTTGTCCCCAATCCTCTTGCGAAAAATTATGCTTCCACTTCAAGTGGGAGCTGGAATTCTACTGGTTTTCGCTATTATGGCATTTCATGACGAGGTTCAAGTTAAAATGATATATTTGATTGCATTCATTTGGGTATTTGGTTCAATTAGTGCGTTGAGCATAAAAAGGAAATAGCAGGGAATGTAATATTTTATTTACCTTTTCTGTAAAATGTATATGACACATTACGCAAACGGAATTATGGGATGTATGAGAGGATCAGATCAAACCGTTGGAATGTCTAAAACAGTAATAAAATATCGTTTATCAATTAAAATATATTGATAAACGATAAATTATGTGTTAAATTCAAATTGATCATGCTGCTGTTCTTCAACAAAAGTGACGCACATTAGAGGAGATACCATTATTGAAACCATTCATACAACTTCTGCATTTTGGCTATCATCAGGCGATGAGCTGTATATTTCCGGTTGCGATCTTTGGAACCCTGGCTCTTTCTAGCGTAGTAAAGCTGCCCTTCATTTATCGTTATGATGCCGTTCTACTTATACTGCTTGCCGTGCAGTTCCTTATGTACCGGAGTGGACTCGAGACGCTTGATGAGATTAAAGTAATCTGTGTATTTCATATTATTGGATTAATGCTGGAAATGTATAAGGTAAGGATGGGATCGTGGTCATACCCTGAACCCGGATTTACGAAGCTATTCGGTGTACCGCTCTATAGCGGATTTATGTATGCCAGTGTAGCAAGCTATATGTGTCAGGTATGGCGCAGACTGAAGATGGATATGACCGGCTGGCCGGGGCTTGCCTATGCGGGGCTATTGGGAGGAGCCATCTATCTGAATTTTTTCACACATCATTTTCTTCCGGATTTTCGCTGGTGGCTGACGGCGCTTGTGCTTGTTGTCTTCTGGAGAACATGGATCATCTACCGGGTACAGAACATTACTTATCGAATGCCCTTGACCCTGGCCTTTTTTCTTGTGGGTTTTTTTATCTGGTTAGCTGAAAATATAGCCACATTTTTTAGTGCATGGAAATATCCCAACCAGCATGAGGCCTGGCATCTGGTTAGCTTCAGTAAGATCAGTTCATGGTTCCTTCTGGTCATTATCAGCGTCATTATTGTTGCCCAGCTAAAACATGTTAAAGCCGGCCGGAATACGTAAGATTCATGTTCAGTACAATAGCGGCAGTCTGGGACTTTGTATTTCCGTCCAGGCTACCGCTGTTTCTTTGTGTACCCGTCTCAATCCGTAAGCTGATTCAGGATTAAGGCAGCCGCACCGGCTGCAACCGCGTTGTCGCTAAGGCTTCCTTTGGTGAAGCGGACCTTGTATTGCTCGCGGTAGTAGGTTTTTTCGAGGGCGGTCCTTATGGCCTCCTGATAGAATACATCGGCAGCCGAGAATAGGGGGCCGCCCAGAATGACCTCCTCGGGGTGGAGGATATTGATCAGATTGGCCAGCCCAATGCCGCAATAGACCGCCGCTTGCCCGAAGATTCTGTTCACTGCGGAATCCCCGGCCCGCAAGGCTTCAATTAAATGGCTGAATTCCAGATCCTCCGGGCGGTCCGAAAGCTCGCGGAGGATCGTGGATCTGCCGCGGTTCCACTCCTCCCGGGCCTGCCTTTCCAGAGTGCGGATGGAAACGTAGGATTCCCATGCCCCGTAATTGCCTCCAGGGACGCTTGAGGCGACACCGGTGCTCTCAATGATCATCTGCCCAACAGCCCCTTCGGTGTCGATGACACCGTACAGAATCCGGCCTTCATTCATAATGGCAGAGCGCAGACCGATGCCGGCATGCAGGTAGAGCAGCTGATGCTGCCGCCGGTCGCCACCAGCCCAATATTCGCCAAGCAGCGCGGTGTTTGCACCGTTATCCAGGCACACCGGCACCTCCAGCCGCTGTTCCAGCCGCTCTTTGATGCGCACCTGCGACCAGCCTGGTGCGGTGAAGCCGGCAGGTGTCAGAATTGTTCCTTCCTTACGGTCTAAGGGGCCAACGGCCCCAATCCCGAGTCCGATGACCCGGCTGATGTCAATGGAAGCCTGCTCCAGCATACGCAACACCTGCGCATACACGGAATCCATCAGACGTTCCGGTGTGGCATACTCATCCATAGCCCATGTATATTCATCCAGCAAGGTTAGATGGAGATCTGCAAGGACCAGCCTCGAATGGGTCCGGGAGATTTCCAGGCCGAACACATAGCCGTAGTCAGGATTGGTCTCATAGAGCGTGGGCCTTCTGCCGCCGGTCGATTCCCCGTAGCCTACCTCCAGGAGCAGATTTTGAGCAAGCAGTTCATCGAGGATACGGGTTAAGGTACTGACGGTCAAGCCGCTTTCCTCGAGGAGTGTATGTTTGGATACGGTCCCTTTTTTTCTGACGGACAAATACATATCCTTGGTTCTGGAACTGGAAATAAGTGAATGAATAGGCAGCACAAAGGTCTCTCCTTATTAACAAGTATCCCGATCAGGTAAAGAGGGCAATTCCGACTAAACCTGATAACAGAATGACATAAAAAGGGTGGGTCCGCAACTTCCATAACGCAAATAAGGAGGCGCCAAAAATCCCCCAGAGCATAATCTGATCGTAGGTGAAGGCCATGCTGATCATCCCGCTGGTCCTGGAGAACCGGTAGGCTCCATAAAAAATAATAGCGGCGACAACCGGACGCAATCCGTAAAAACCCGCTTTCACCAGCTTGTGCTGATAAATCCGGTAGAAGAAGCCCGCAATCAGGACGGACAGAAGCAGCGAGGGCAGCAGGATGCCAAGCGTTGCCAGCAATGCCCCTGGAAGAGCAGCAGTTTTATACCCTACAAAAACAGCGGTGTTGGTAGCAATAGGTCCGGGGGACATCCCGGCGACAGCGGTAACATTCATATATGTATGAAGATCCATCCAGCCGTTTCGCTCCACTTGCTCTCCAATCACCGGAATCATGGCATAGCCCCCGCCAAAGGATAACAGCCCTATCATAAAAAAAGTCCGGAACAGCTCCCAAAGCATAATGTCAGCTCCTTAGAGGCCTAAATATAGTAGTCGATATATCCTGCAGCATCGGCGTGCTCCTGTTCCAGCTTGACGGTCAAGCCCAGCATGTCCTTGATTCGGACCTGGACAATTCCGGCAGCTGCCCCGCCGATAATGATGTACAGTGGATTCAGATCGAAGGCGGCCATAATCAGGATGGCTGTCAGGACCGTGCCGAGCGTTGTTTTATCCACCACAGCCGCTCTGGCAATTTTGTATCCGGCGAAGGCTATGAGTGCGACAATCGTCGCTTTGATGGCTTTGAAGGCGGCGGCAATCTTCGGTTGATCCTGAACCTGGAGAAACGCAATGCCAAGACCGATAACGATGAGAAAGGTGGGAAGAATGATGCCGATGATGGCAGCAATTGCACCTGGAATACGGGCTACCTTATACCCAATGATCGTCGCGGCATTGACCGCCACAGAGCCGGGAATGGACTGGCCGAGAGCAAGCACATCTCCGGTCTCCTGCATGTTCATCCATCTGCGGCGCGTAACCACCTCTTGTTCAATGACCGGAATTACGGCGTAGCCGCCTCCGAAGGTGACAGGTCCGATCTTGAAGAAGGTCCAGAAGATTTGAAGAAGCAAACTCCAATTCACCCTGATATCCTTAAACATATGAATAACTCCTTTCCGTACACTGGACAAAACAAACACCGCATAGCATAGCATACTTAAATTCATTTTGGAATTTAGAACAGCTTTTTACTCGTTTAATTTTATTTATGGGGATATTGGGCGCAATAAAATCAGCAAACGGCAAAAAGGCTCCACTAGCCGGAAAAACGACTGTGGAGCATCTTTTAAATGTAGAATGCGGGTTAGAGCAGGGTTTTAAAGGTATGACGGATCACATCGCCGCGGCTGATAATACCGACAAGCACACGGTTTCGCTCGACCGGGACCTTTTTGATCTGTTTTTTGCCGAGAATGGTGGCGATTCTCTCAATATCTTCATCCCAGGGAACGGTGATCACCTTCTTCTTGGCGATATCCAAGACATTCAGGTTCAGCAGTCTGCGCGTTCGCTCCTCAAACTCCTCATTATCTCCGACAAATACATTGATCTGAAAAAAAGAATCGACGATAAGATCCTCATGTTTGCCGATATATCTCATGATGTCCCCATCGCTCAAATAAGCGACAATCTCATTTCTGTCATTTACTACCGGCATGCCGCTGATCCGGAACTGAATGCATCGTTCGATAAAGGTGCGAACCGTATCGGTTTCCTTGACTTTGTATACTTGTCTGACCATAAACTCTTGAGCTTTCATAAATTTCCCTCCGCAGGCTACGATTCCGCTAAATAACTTGTATAATGAAAGTATATACTTGTATTATACAAGTGGGAATGGTAATGTCAATGATCATACTACGCATTTTCTACAAGAAAGGACACAATTATCATGGATCATTCAATTGATGTGATAGAGCTGGAGATGGCCATTCTGGTCCGGCGCCTTGTCTCCATGACCACCTATAGAAAAATTGGCAATCTGGACCGCTCCGCTTATCTGCTGCTGCATCAAATTGCCTCCCACGGCTCAGCCGGAGTGAAGGCTCTGTCCGATGAATTCCATTTGGATATTTCCACAGTCAGCAGACAGGCTGCTGCCCTGGAACAGAAGGGCTATGTGAAGCGTATCCCCGACCCGGTAGACGGGCGCGCGTATTCGCTTGAAATGACGGATACGGGTGAAGAGGTGCTGAATGAGAACAAACAGGCACGGCAGGAGAGCATAGGGAAAATGCTGTGTACCTGGAGCGATGGGGAACGTGTGATTTTTGGTGAGCTTTTACGGAAATTTAATGCTGCGATTCATGAGGAAATACCGGAGTAGGACAAGCGTTCCGGGATGAATTCTAATCTCCGGGATAAGCATAGTACAACTAAATGGTTATTGAATTTTATCGTGTAAAACTCGTGCGTTGTGGAAATGTTGAGCCTTGGGCGGGATTCATCCCCTCAGGGTTTTTTTGTGAGATAAGGGAATTTGGCTGTTCTGCCGGGATTTGCCCCCTCTGAACCGGGAGAGCTGTACGCCGAACACCGCAATTGTACCTATTCAAAACGGGCTGCCTCCCCCTATGATCTACTCGTGTAGAAAGCGCTACCATTTGAAGACGCATACACATGAGGCAGGTCCGTCCGAAAAGGAAAGCGCTTTATTAACTGCGAGGGGAGCTGGGATATTTTGAAGTCTTTGGCTAAAAAGATCGGGGTCAGTCTGCTGCTGTTTATGATGGTGGCTGCACAGGCTGGATGGGTAGGAACCACAGGAAATGTGGCGGAGGCGGCGGACAAATCGCTGGCGCAGAAGCCATATATGGGCTGGAGCAGCTATAGTATGCAGGTGTATGAGCCCTCCGGCAACTGGATATCGGCGGAGAGCATCAAGAAGCAGTCCGATGCCATGCACGAGAAGCTGCAAGCTTTTGGATATGAATACATTAATATTGATGCGGGCTGGAATGGCAGCATGGATGAATACGGCCGGCCTTTGCCGAGTGCCGAGCGTTATCCTAACGGTTTTCAGGAGGTCATTGACTATGTGCATAACAACGGGCAGAAGATCGGGATCTATCTGATTCCAGGCCTGTCGATTGACGCGTATAACAAGAACCTTGAAATCTATGGAACCAACGGGGAGTGCCGGGTACGCGACATTGCAGTGCAACCGCTGAAAATCATGGATTACTGGGATTCCTACAGCTACAAAATCGATTTTCAAAATCCCTGTGCCCAGAAGTACATCGACTCCATAGCTGATCTTCTCGGAGAATGGGGTATCGACTTTGTGAAGTTCGACAGTGTAACCCCGGGGTCGGGTATCAACAACCTCAGCCGTGATGCACGCGGTGATGTTGAGGCCTGGTCCAAGGCTCTGGACAGACATAATATCTGGTTCGAGCTATCCTGGGCGCTGGACCATAACTATGCAGATTTCTGGAAAAAATATGCCAACGGCTGGCGGATTCAGTGGGATGTGGAGTCCTATGACAGTAATGTCGGCTTGACGCAGTGGGCCAACATTGCCAGACTGTTCCCGGACGCCGCGATCTGGTGGAGAGATGCCGGACCCGGAGGCTGGAATGATTTCGATTCCCTGAATGTCGGGAACGGTGCTATGGACGGCTTGACGAAGGATGAGCGGCAGACCGCCATGACCTTCTGGGCAGTCTCGGCGGCACAGCTCTATATCGGAAATGATATGACGCGGCTGGACGATTATGGAATGCAGCTGCTGACCAATGACGAGGTTATCGCTGTCAATCAGGCCGGACATCCCGCCCATCCGGTGTCCATGGATACCCAGCAGCAGGTCTGGTATGCCAATAACGGGGATGGAACCTATAATGTTGCTTTGTTCAACCTCGGCAGCCGCAGTGCTGCAGTGGATGTCAAATGGAGCGATATTGGACTTGAGGGACCGGCCTCTGTCCGCGATCTCTGGAGTCATAGTGAGCTGGGTTCCTTTGACACGGGCTTCAGCGGCGGGGTACTGGAGCCGCATGCATCCCGGATGCTGAAGGTAACCGCCAAGAGCGGAACCTCCACCGTGAACGATGACGATACGAATGTCCGTTATACCGGATCATGGCAGCGCAACGGAGGCAAAGAGCAGACTCCGGGTTCACAGGATATTACTGTAAAAATCACGGATTCGGCTGCAGCTCCCGGAGAAGGACAGCCGGGCGGTAATCCTTCTCCTAGCCCGGTTACCCGTTCGGTCTATATCAACGACAGCGACAGCAGCATCACTTACAGCGGAGCCTGGTCGTCGCAGTCCGGCAGAACCGCCGGAGATTACGGGGCAGATGTACATTATACCGAGACAAACGGTGATTCCTTCGAGTACACCTTCAAGGGAACAGGCATTGAGCTGCTAACCGAGAAGGATTCCTCGCAAGGGGACGTACAGGTCTATCTGGATGATGCCGTGACTCCGCAAACGGTAAGCACCTATACTGCTGGAGCCAAGGAAGCACAGCAGGCCGTTTACAGTGCCAACGGCCTTACCGACAGTGAGCACACGCTTAAGGTGGTTAAGGCCTCAGGCCAGTACATGCTGCTGGATGCGCTGAAGATTAGTGTCAATCAGCTCATTGCCCCTGCCACAGGAAGCTTCGACAAGGCGCCTGACAAACAGGCTGATGTAGCTGTCACATTGCCTGCAGGCAGTGACTCCCTTCTGGAGATTAAGAACTGTGGGGCTGTCCTTACGGAAGGAAGCGATTATTCCGTCAGCGGAGGCGTTGTGAAGATCAAGAAGGAATATCTTTTCAATCTGCCTTCAGGTGCAGCGGAGCTCTTGTTCATCTTTGACGGAGGTGCAAGCGAAGTGCTGACAGTGACCATTACAGGCTCTGCTACTGTTCGCTATTCGCTGATTAACAATGACGATCCGGGGATCACTTACAATGGCACCTGGTCACGCAGTTCCGGGAGAGGAATGGGCGACTACAAGGATGATGTGCAATATACCGAGAAGGATGGGGATTCCTTCGAATATACCTTCAGAGGCACTGGCATTCAGCTCTATACAGAAACGGATACCTCGCAGGGCGACATGGATATATATGTGGATGGGATGTTCCAGCAAACGGTCAGCGCTTATCATAACGGACGCCAGGCCCAGCAGAATCTGTACAGCCTTGCGGGTCTGCCTGAAGGCTTCCATACCCTCAAGGCTGTGAAGAAGTCAGGCAGCTTCATGCTGCTGGATATGCTCAAGGTGGAAATCCCCGACCTGGTCAATCCGGTAGAAGCAGCCTTCGACCGAGCAGTACCGGCAGATATCGAGGTTAAGCTGCTGCGTCAGCCGGAGCTGTTCGGCGGCATCAGCCAGGGCACTTATAAACTGGTGGAAGGTACGGATTATACAATTGCCGGAGACACTGTAACCCTCAAGGCTGCGTACCTCGCCGCGTTGCCCGCGGGCACTCTTCCACTGAAATTTGCCTTTAGCGGAGATTATCAGAACGATATTCATTTTACAGAGACAGACGGTGATTCTTTTGAATATACATTCAGCGGGACTGGAATCTCCTTGTCCGGACCCAAAGGGCCGGATATGGGTGACATGGAAATCTATGTGGACGGTAAGCTGATTCAGACCGCAAGCGCCTACAGCGGCAACCGGCAGATTCTGCAGAATCTCTTCAGCCTTGCAGAGCTGCCCGATAGCGTTCACGTACTGAAGGTGGTGAAGAAATCAGGTGCGCTGATGTTCGCTGATCAGCTGAAATACAACGTCAGCACCAAGGCCGGTGAACCGGCAACACCTAGCGAACAACCGACATCAACGCCAACGCCATCACCTTCTGCTACCGCATCACCAGCTCCGGTAACTCCAGGACCCGCTGTTACTACGGGCCCGGTTGTGACTGCGTCTCCATCTGCTACTCCTGTTCCAAGTGCTTCGCCGGAAGCGGTGAAACAGCATACGGCATATATGAGCGGGTATCCGGACGGTTCCTTCAAACCGGATCAGAAGATTACCCGTGCCGAAATGGCGGCACTGCTATTCAAAGCTTCTCCACAGGAGAAGCAAGGAAAGGCTGTAGTCTTCAGTGATGTGCCTTCCGGATATTGGGCGGCCGAAGCAATAGCTGGCGCAGCGGAAATGGGACTGATGACAGGCTACCCGGAGGGTACCTTTAAGCCGAATCAGCAGGTCACGCGGGCGGAATTGGCCAGTCTTGTTGCAATGCTAAGCAAGAATAATCCTATCCTTGGAGGCGGATATACAGACGTTGCCGCCGGTCACTGGGCACGTTCAGCCATTCTTCAGGCTCAGGGAGCAGGCATACTGAATGGCTATACTGATGGTACCTTCCGTCCCGGAAAGGCACTGACCCGTGCCGAAGCGGTGACCGCGATGAACAGGGCACTCGGCAGAGGTCCGCTCTTCGGTGCTGAAGCCTCCCCGTGGAGCGATGTCCCGGTCACCCACTGGGCATTCAAGGACATCCTCGAGGCTGCCACTGCTCATGAATATAAGGATAGGAACGGTGGCGGAGAACAACTAAGCGATTAAGGAGAAGCAGATAAAAAGCACAGGAGCCGGCAACGGCTCCTTTTCAATCGAGAAGGAATCTGAACTATTCGGCTGCTGCCTGAACATCATTTCCCAGGCAATGAAAATCGTCGGCTTATGGAATAGAGCCTGTATTTGTGGCCGTAGTGCAGCAAATGTTTCTGATGATGCGGATTTAGAAGGCCCTATTCCATTCTTCCTATACAGGACGAGGATGATGACTATAGAGCATTCAGCGGATTCTGTGTCCGCCTGACCAGAAAGATAAGCTTTTTATGGGGAATAAAGGCGCTCCAGCTGCCGGGAATACACTCTGTCGGATTGTAGTTACAACCGTCTTTTCGAATGGCGCTGGAGACAAAAGCTTGACTGTGAAGCAATTTGTTTTAAGCTTATGCTGTGAGCGCTACCAACTGAGAGGGGAATCAAACCATGCTCAAACACTCCAAGGTTTTCCGCAGATTTCTGATCTCCTACATCATTATTCTAATTATTCCGGGCATAGGCGGCTACATGTCCTACCGAACATCGATCTCTGTAACAGAGTCCATTTCCATCGAGAACAGTGTGATCCAGCTGCAAAAAAGCCAGGAAATTCTTGAGCGCCGGATGGCTGAAGTCGAGGGGCTGACCCGGCAGCTTGCGGTGAATCCTGAACTGAACGTGCTATTGAATGAACGGGGAGAGGGGACCAATGTCTACGGAATCTGGAGGACCATGCGCAATGTGCTGACCTTCGGCCAGACGAATGATTTCCTGCAGGATTATTATATTTATCTCGCCAATTACGATCTGGTGCTGACCCCCGGCTCTTCTTACCGTCCGGAGCATTACTATGAGATATATCATTACAACGAACTTCCACTGGCGGACTGGAAGAAGCAGGTTCTGCAGAAAACCCACCGGAGTGAGATCAAACCGCTGAGCGCCTTT
The DNA here is from genome assembly GCF_001909095.1 of Paenibacillus sp. P46E. Taxonomy (NCBI): domain Bacteria; kingdom Bacillati; phylum Bacillota; class Bacilli; order Caryophanales; family Paenibacillaceae; genus Paenibacillus; species Paenibacillus sp. P46E. Next base: position 49,836 of record NZ_LVYZ01000037.1, on the reverse strand, counting down.
GTCAGCAAGGGGGCACAAACCTCGGTGATTACCTACATGCAGTCACTGCCGCTCGACAGCTTCAATGATTCTTCTCCGGCCGTTGTGGTCGTGATGATCGACGAGAAAATCATCGCCAGCCTGTTGTCTGGCCTGACTGAACGCTACGGGGGCTGGGTTCATATCAGCGATGCCGATGGAAAGACCATTGTGCTCCAAGGAAAAGATGAGGCATATGTGAACCGGCTTCACGCGGATTCCTCTTTTGATAACAGCAAGGTCAGCCAGTTTTACCGGGATGATCTGGTGATTTCAACCCGTTCGGATTCGAATGGCTGGGTATACCAGGCAGGCATTCCCCGAAGCATCCTGCTGGAGAATGCCAATACAATCAAATACATGTCCTGGCTGATTACCGGAGGCGCTCTGTTCCTAGGATTACTGGCCGGCCTAGTGCTCGCCTACCGGAACAGTGCACCGATCAACCGGATGCTAAGTGTGATGAAAGAGCAGTTCGGCAAGGAGGAGACGGCAGAGCAGAGTGAGTTCGACTTCCTGAGCGGAAATATTGCTAATATGATCACCAAGAATAAGCTGCTCGAAAGCGAGCTTAACCGCCAGCTGCCTCTGGTCAGGGATGCTTTTATTAAGCGGCTGGTTGCCGGAGAGTTTGAGTCACGGGAGGAGATTGTCTCTGCTGCCGCCCAGGCGGATATCGGTCTGAATCAGGGGACCGGCTATGCCGGGCTGATCCAGATTAACGGCTATTCCGGGATGGATAGCGTGGAGATCCTCAATGAGCTGAACGCCGCCCGCCTACTGGTGAAGCAGGCGCTCGCTTCGCTTACGGGACCGCTGCCTATGGCCGATATGGGCTCGGACAAAATGGTCGGCCTGTTCTTCTCCGGCCCTGGGGAATCTGCATCGGACCAGGAGGTGGCGATTACACACATCATGGAGAATTTGGCGCAATATGTGCTGAAGGAATACAAGATTTCGGTGCAGTCCGGGTTCGGAGGCTATTTCGCTTCAGTAACAGAGGTCAGCGGGTCGTTTGAGCAAGCGAAGCAGGCGCTGGAGTATGCAGTGTATACGAACAAGAAAGGCATGACATGGAATCATGAGGCCAGAATCGAGAATACGACCTATTATTATCCGCTTGATACAGAGCAACGGCTGATCAGTACCATCCGTGCCGGGGAGCTGGCTGAGGCCAAACGCATTATGGATTCCACCTTTGCGCAGAATCTTGGCGGCCGGGAGCTGTCCATTGAGATGAAGCATCAGCTGATCGGGGAGATGAAGGGTACCTTTTTGAAGCTGCTGGATCAAAAAACCTTCATGGAATCTCCTTTGTTCGAAAGCGTCAAGCAGCGGATCATCGACATCAATTCCTCGGAGCCGGCCGATAACATCCAGGCCGAATTCCATGCCGTCATGGAGGGACTTTGCGGGTACATCGCTAATAAAAAGAAGGATGCACATACCCAGATCATCAAGCAGATCTACCAGTATACCGATGACATGTATTCGGACACCGAACTGACCCTATACCGGGTGGCAGAGCATGTGGAACGGCCGGAAAAATACATCTCCCAGCTGTTCAAGGAGGTGACCGGTGTGAATTATTCCGATCATCTGGTGAAGGTACGGATGGATCAGGCGGCGCTCCTGCTGAAGGACAGCAGGTATACGGTGGATGAGATTGCGGCAAGAGTGGGCTACAACAGCTCCCACTCCTTCCGCAGAGCTTTCAAGCGGTTAACCGGCATTTCCCCCAGCACCTACAGACAATCGAATGCTGAGTAGAATAGTATTGGCCTAAGTAAAACTAATTGTCCCGAGCACCCTGCGCTCGGCAGACTAAGTGGAAAAGTAAAACTAATTGGCTCGAGCACCCTGCGCTCGGCAGCTACGTGGAAAAAGTAAAACTAATTGTCCCGAGCACCCTGCGCTCGGCAGCTACGTGGAAAAAGTAAAACTAATTGGCTCGAGCACCCTGCGCTCGGCAGCTACGTGGAAAAAGTAAAACTAATTGGCCCGAGCACCCTGCGCTCGGCAGACTAAGTGGAAAAAGTAAAACTAATCCAGCTCATTTCCCTCCATAGAGGGGGAAATGGAGTTTTTAAGTTTCCTTTTTCCACCTAAACCTTCATATTTGCTGTTTTCGGCGGAATTAAGTTCACTAATTCCACTTGGGCTTATCTCATGGTCCGGGAAAGTTGGGAAGGGACAGGGAGAAGCAGGACCCCTCGGTAAGAGGGAGGCAGAGTCTCCTGCAACCCCAAGAATAAAGCGGCTGCATTGTCCCTCCCGGGCGGTGCAGCCGTTTCTGCCCAAGGGGTATGCCAAATAATGTATCCGCTTGCAAGAACGCGGAAATCAGGCCGTCCCAGGAAGTGATGCCCCCTGCAAACCGGGCAATCTGTACGCAAAATACGGAAGTGTACCTGTTCAAAGCCGCTTATCATGCCCTATGATCAACTCGTGAGAAAGCGCTATCACACAAACTAATAATACAAAGCGAATGCTTCCGAAGCGGTTTTTGCTCGAAGGAATGCAAGGGAGCAGCGGCTGGCCAAACTAAGCATCTGCTTCCGAAGCAAGTTTTTGAAGCGAAGTGAAATCAATGAAGTAACGCTGGCCAAATTTTTAAGGGGGGAGATTCATCTGGAAAAAGAAATGGTTATGAGCACCCAAACGGCGCCCCGAAGCAAACGCCAGGGCTGGCTGCATACCGCCGGAAAAAATATCATGAAACACTGGCAGCTGCATCTGCTCGTCATTCCACCTTTGCTGTTCTTTCTGATCTTTAAGTATTATCCAATGGCGAATGCTGTACTGGCTTTCAAGGACTATAACGTAATTAAGGGGATATGGGGCAGTCCCTGGGTCGGCTTTAAGCACTTCGAGCTGTTTTTTGAGAATCCGCTGTTCTGGACGCTGGTCAAGAATACCATTCTGCTGAGCGGCTATCTGCTGCTGGCCGGGTTTCCGATTCCGATCCTGCTCGCACTGATGATTAATGAAATCCGTGGCGGCAGGTTCAAACGGTTCGTTCAGCTTGTATCGTTTGCTCCATATTTTATTTCCACTGTAGTTATGGTCTCCATTATTATGCTGTTTCTGGCTCCGCGTCTGGGGTTCGCCAACATTGCCATGAATTTCTTCGGCCTGGACTCGGTGAATTTCCTGGGTGAGCCCGGCATGTTCCGCTCCATCTATGTCTGGTCTGACATCTGGCAGACCGCAGGCTATAGCGCCGTAATCTACCTGGCTGCACTGGCTGGCATCGATCCTACACTCTATGAGGCGGCTAGGGTGGATGGGGCTTCACGGTTTCAAAAGATCCGCCACGTTGATCTTCCCGGAATTGTACCTACGATTGTGATTATCCTGATTCTAAATGTGGGTAACGTGATGGCGATTGGCTTTGAAAAGGTCTATCTGCTGCAAAACCCGCTAAATATCGCTAATTCTGAGATTATTGCCACCTATGTCTACCGGATTGGCCTTTTGAATGCCAACTATAGCTTTGCTACCGCGGTCGGCTTGTTCAATTCACTGATCAATCTGGTTCTGCTGGTTACCGTGAACGGACTGGCCAAACGAATCACCAATAACAGCATCTGGTAAGAAAGGAGTTCCTGTATGGCAGCTTCGGCAGCAGTTCCCCAAAAAATTAAAGAATCCGTCGGTGACCGGATATTTCTGACTGCGGTGTACACCGTACTCATCCTTGTAGTTATCGTTGTGCTGTATCCGCTTATCTTCATAATCAGCAGCTCCATCAGCAGTCCGGCGGCTGTCACCTCGGGCCGGGTCTGGCTGTGGCCGGTCGATATTTCCTTCAAGGGCTTCAAGGTCCTGTTCAGTACGCATGAGATTATCAGCGGGTATGCCAATTCCATCTTTTATACGGCGGCCGGTACGCTGATCAGTGTGACCCTGACGATTATGATCGCCTACCCGCTGTCGCGCAGAGCTTTTTTTGGCCGAAATGTACTAATGATGATCATTACCTTTACAATGATCTTCAGCGGCGGGCTGATTCCCACCTATATGGTGGTCCGTGAACTGCACCTGATCGATACGCGCTGGGCACTGCTGATTCCCAATGCGATCTGGGTGTGGCAGGTGATTATTGCCCGGTCCTTTTTCCAGTCCTCCATTCCCGAGGAGTTGCTGGAGGCCAGTGAGATTGACGGCTGCAGCGATATGCGCTTCATCCGCAGTGTAGTGCTGCCGCTCTCCAAACCGATTATCGCGGTGCTGGTGCTGATGTATGCAGTCGGCCAATGGAATTCCTATTTCGATGCCCTGATCTATCTGAAATCGGCGGATTTGTTCCCGCTGCAGCTGGTGCTGCGCAGTATCATTATCCAGAACAACAGTGCCGGGGCGATGGATGCCATGGCGATGGTAGAGCGCCAGCAGATGGCCGAACTACTGAAATATGCGCTGATAGTCGTCGCCACCTTGCCTGTGCTTGTCATTTATCCTTTTGTTCAGCGGTATTTCGTGCAGGGCATGCTGGTCGGCTCAGTCAAGGGGTAAGGGGAAGCGATGAACCGGTAAGGGGGTGAGGTCTTTCTTAAAAGATAAGCATTTATGCTTCGCGCAATAAATGATCCTTATCTATCTCGCTGAAACGGATATTGTCTGTTTAAGGACGGTCAACCGTTTCCACTTGGCAACACATATCCAACCTGTCCAACTACAAAGAGGGAGTTGATCAGCTTTGAAGAAAAGTTTGTTAGCCTTGTTAATGCTGGTAACGGTATTTACAGTTGTGATCAGTGGCTGCTCGGGCAAAAACAATACAGAAAGCCCGTCCGGTACAGCATCCGGCACAGCGTCTGGCAGCGGAAACGCAGCGGAGGCTTCAAAACCTGTGGAGGTCAGCGTCTTTGCCGTCCAGGAATCAGGCATTGATATCCCGACCAATAAATTCACCACATTCGTTCAAGACAAATTTGGCATCAAATTCAACTGGCAGATTAATCCCTCCGACGGCGCCAAGGAAAAACGCCAAATCTCACTCGCCAGCGGCGACTATCCCGATGCTTATTTGCTCACTGCCTACATTGATGAATTCTCCCAGGGGGATGTACTGAAATATGGCCAGCAGGGCGTTCTGGTTCCGCTGAATGACCTGATTGACCAATATGCACCGAATATCAAAGCAGCCATGGAAAAGCACCCTGAAATGAAAACGCTGAATACGGCTCCTGACGGCAATATCTATGGTCTGGGCGCTTACGCCGAGTGCTTCCACTGTTCCTATCCGAACAAAATGTGGATCAACACCGAATGGCTGAAGAAGCTGAACCTGGAAGAGCCGAAGACTACAGAGGAGTTCAAGCAAATGCTGGAAGCCTTCAAGACGAAGGACCCGAACGGCAACGGCAAAGCCGATGAAGTGCCGCTGAGCGGTTCTACTGAAGATTTTGGCGTACGCATTATTCCTTATCTTATGAACAGCTTCGTCTATGATGATGACCGCAACTACTTGAATATGACGGACGGCAAGGTGGAGTCAGCCGCTGTTAAGCCGGAATGGAAGGAAGGCCTGACCTATATCAAATCGCTGTATGATGCCGGTCTGATCGATCCGGGGGCTTTTACCCAGAATGCAGAGGCCTTTAAGAAAATCGGTGAAAATGCGGATGCCGAAATCCTCGGCGCAGGTGCAGGCATGCATCCGGCGATTTTTATCAACATCGACCCAGGCAACACCCGTTCCGCACATTACAATGCCCTGCCGCCGCTTACCGGACCGAAAGGGATCTCCTACACGACACATGATGCGGGCGGCGTGTCACCAGGCGCCAAATTTGTCATCACCAACAAAGCCAGTGAAGAGGCAAAAGTGGCTCTGATCAAGATGGTGGATTATATGTTCACACCGGAAGGCCAGACGAACGCAGCAAGCGGCATGAAGGGGATCGACTGGACCGATCCGGTGGCAGGCGATGTCGCACTCGGCAAGGATGTCAAACCGGTGATCAAGCCGATCCCGATGGCGGAAGGCGAAGCGCCGCGTAATGCGGGCTGGAGCGGAATGGGACATTTCTACATGCCTAAGGAATACCGCGACACCTTCGTTCAGGCGACTGATATCTATTCCTCGAACGGCTACGAACGCAGATTGTACAATGCTTCGCTGCTGTACCAGGGTCATGAACCTAAGGAGTTGTTCCCGCTCTGGTCCATCTGGATTGATCCGACGGAGATTGACGAAGCCAGCATGCTGCAGACGAATCTGAGAAACTACATTGAGCAGAATGAGCTTCAGTTCATTACCGGCAATAAGGATCTGAACAAGGACTGGGATGCTTACGTCAAAGGTCTGAAGGACCTGAAGCTGGACCGCTACCTGGAAATTCTGCAAAAGGCGTATGACGCTTCAGTGAAATAAGCTGCTGCACAAGCAACCGTGCTACGCCCACCCGATGCCGGCCTGCCAAGGCCGGCATCGCTGTTTCTGCTATTGTTTTTTAAGGAACGGATGGTTTAAACGGAGGTTTTATTCATATGCCAGATCAGAGAACAGACAGGAGGATGCAAATTGAGCGATTTGAAATTATGGTACTCCAGCCCGGCTGTGGGCTGGGGCCAGGGACTGCCGATCGGAAATGGCAGGATCGGCGCAGTGGTTATGGCGGCTCCGCAGCGTGAAGTGTGGAGTATGACCGAGGTGACCTACTGGTCCGGACGAGAAGAGGCTGTTCCCGGCCCGTTTGGCGGGAAGGAGGCACTACGGCGCATGCAGGGGCTTTTTATGGCTGGTGATTATGCAGAAGGTGACCGGCTTGCCAAGCAATATCTGCAGCCGGAGAAGCGGAATTACGGGACCCACCTGGGATTGTGCGAGATTGTGTTCTCTTTTGATAGTCCGGACAGGCAAGGGGAAGCTGAGAAGGAAGGGGAGCGGGCAGGGAATGAGGAAGCCCGGTTCAGACGCGGGCTGGATTTGGATCGTGCAGTTGCGCATGCGGAATCTCAGACCGGGGGGTGCACGCTGCTGCGCGAGGTTTTTGCCTCCCATGCAGATGATGTTGTAGCTGCGAGGATCTGGAGTGAATCTCCTGGCGGCGTATCCTTCACGTTAAGTGCTGCTGGCGGCACAGGCCCGTTCATTGTCCGCTCTGTGAACGGGGATACCCTGGAATTTCAAGCAGAGGCGAGGGAGCAGGTGCACAGCGATGGCACCTGTGGAGTAAGGGCTGAAGGCGGAATCAGGGTCGTAGCCTCCGGGGGAACCTTAAACTGCCGGGATGGCCGGTTGACGGTAGCCGGGGCGGATGAAGCCTGGATTTATTTTACGGTCAGCACCGATTACCAGCATGCAGGAGCGGACCTGCAGGCACAGAGTGCAAGAAGTCTGGAACAGGCGGCTGCTAAGGGCTATGCCAGCCTGCGCGCGGATCATATCCGGGATTACCGCCAGGAATTCTGCAAGGTCGATGTCCGGCTGGGACGCTCGGAGATTTCGGATCTGCCGACGGACAGACGCATCGCCCTGCTGCAGCAGAATCACAGCGGAGACCCGGAGCTGTTTGCATTGTTCCTGCAGTACGGCCGCTACCTGATGATTGCCGGGTCACGGGCGGACTCCCCGCTGCCGCTGCATCTGCAAGGGATCTGGAATGACGGCGAAGCCTGCCGGATGGGCTGGAGCTGCGATTATCATCTGGATGTCAATACACAGATGAATTACTATCCTGCCGAGATTGTGAATCTGGGAGAGAGTCATCTGCCGCTAATGCGTTACATTGAGGCTTTGTCCCGTGCGGGTAGAGTAACAGCAAGGGATTTCTACGGCAGTGCAGGCTGGGTCGCTCATGTATTCTCTAATGTCTGGGGATTCACCGCACCCGGCTGGGACACCTCATGGGGGCTCAATGTCACCGGGGGACTGTGGATCGCCATGCATCTGATTGAGCACTACGAATACAGTCAGGATCGTGGGTTTCTGGAGGGGCAGGCCTACCCAGTACTCAAAGAAGCGGCAGCCTTCTTCCTAGACTACATGACCATACATCCGGCGTACGGCTGGCTGGTGACAGGACCTTCGAATTCGCCGGAGAACAGCTTCTATCCGGAGGGTCATAGCGGTGAGAACCGGCAGCTCTCTATGGGGCCGACTATGGACCAGGTGCTGGTCCGGGAGCTTTTTGAATTCTGTCTGAATGCGGCAGCGCTGCTGAACAAGGATGAAGAGCTTCAGGTACAGCTTGGAGAGGCGATCCACAAACTCCCGCCGCTGCAGATCGGCAGACAGGGGCAGCTGCAGGAATGGCTGGAGGATTACAGGGAGGCACAGCCCGAGCACCGTCATCTGTCCCATTTGTTTGCACTCTATCCCGCCAGCCGGATTACACCCGAGGAGACGCCGGAGCTCAGCGCGGCGGCCCGGGTCACACTGGAGAACCGCATGATGCAGGATGAGCTGGAGGATGTGGAATTTACCGCCGCACTGTTTGGTCTGTACTTTGCCCGGCTCCATGACGGGGAGCGGGCCTACAGGCATATCTCGCATCTGATCAGCGGGTTATGTCTGGACAATCTGCTGACCTATTCAAAGGCTGGTATTGCCGGAGCGGAGAGCAATATCTTCGTCATTGACGGCAATTTCGGCGGAACGGCTGCCATTGCAGAGATGCTGCTGCAGAGCCGGGCTGGAGAAATTCATTTGCTGCCCGCACTTCCAGCAGATTGGAGCACAGGTTCGGTATCAGGGCTTTGCGCCAAAGGGAAGGTTGAGGTAGATATGGATTGGAAGGATGGAATACTAACCACGGCTACATTACGCACCTTTTCAGCGGGTACAATAACTGTCCGCTCGGGTGAACACCGGAGTACTCTTCTCACCGAGGCTGGAGGAAGTTATACACTGAACAGCCGCTTGGAGCAGCTGCAGGTAGGTTAGCAGCAATGACCCCGGTTATTTATCTTGAACTGAAATATTCCCTACAAAAGCGCCCTCCAATTTCAATCAGAGATTGGAGGGCGCTTCAATGTGGGGGATCTGAATCCATAACCAGAACCGGCTATTTCCTGCTGTGCTTTACTATGCGGAGGGTTTCCCCGGCAACTGTCTGCAGCGTTCCTGTCCCTCCTGTGCAGATCTGCCGCCCAACGGAATCTCCGGTACATTCGGCTCCATAGGCCCAAGGGATATAGAAGGACAAATCGGCTCCTGCTTCACTGAACACCTCAATCCACTGCACTTCACCCGCTTCAAAAGCTGCACTGACCAGGAAGCCGCCCACCGCCCGCAGGCTGCGGAATTCCGCTCTCTGCTGCTCCGGCCAGTTCGGGAAGAACCGCAGCACCCCGTTGTAGCTCTGGAGCAGGCACTCGTTGATTACGGCGGGCAGCGAGAAATTCTCGAACCAGACACCCATCCGGGACATGAAGTCAAAGTCCGCTGTATCCGGGTACCGTCCCCCGCTCATCAGTACTCTGTCGGTGCAGGTGCCGTTAGGCAGCAGACAATAGGCAATTTGCCGCTTGAACCGCTCCAGATCGAGAATGCCGAGCCGTGCTCCGGCCAGGGCTTGGAATACCAGTTCATTCCCGCCTTCATTCCGGTGATTGCGGTAGGATTCCACCGCCGTCTGATATTCTTCCGGGGAAGAGTGCAGACCATGCTCTTCTCCGGGAAAGACTGTTGCGAGCGGAACCGGGACGTTGTAGACGACCTCGGGATTCTCTCCTGCCACCGACACAAACACCTGGCCTGCATTGGATTCGGCTGTAGGATATTCTGGAAACTGATTAAGAATTTCCTGAACCTCTGCAAGCAGGCCGTCTTCCGCTTCCTCCAGTCCAAGCACCGCGCAGGCCCGGATAAATGCATGGAAAATAAATTTTGTCAGTGTCAGATCGATCAGACCATCACTGTTCCGGGCAAAGCCCGGCGCAATCTCGTACAGCTCCGGCACGACAGTAGGAAAGATATGATAACAGTCGTCATTCCAGCGCGGACCCCGGGCTTCCGGCCGCTGCATGTAGTCCGCCATGAACCGGACGGCTTCCCGGATCGGCTGGAATGCGCGGCTGCGAAGGAAGGCTTCATCCATGGAATAGAGGTAATGCCACCATAGGCTTTGCACGGTCCACGGTGTTTCACAGACCTCCCAGCCCCAGTGCGGAACCGGATAAGGCATCATCGTCATTTCCACCGGGTAGGCGGAATGGGGGAAATAAGCACCGCGCAGCCCGTAATAGTCCCGTGCCCATTGTTGGCTGACCGGCAGCACATGGTCTACCATATCCGCATATGGCAGATGCTTGTCCAGATGGTTGCTGGAGAATGCTACCCAGAATGGCTGCTGTGTATTGTAGTTCATGTGATAGTCCCCATGCCATTCCGAACCGATGGAACCATAGCTCCAGTTGGCGAACAACCCGGGACAGGTGACCCCTTCACGGACAGAGCAATTTAAAAAGTACAGATTGCGGTACCAGACCCGCTCCAGATATTCATCCTCCAGTGACACACTGGAGCACTCCCAGTATTCCAGCCACTTATCGTTTGTCCGTTGCCGTGCATCGGTGTACCCGGACAATTCGGGCGGGTGCATTTGCGCCGCCGCCTGCTGGATTACCGTCCTGTGGCCCTCCCATAGCTCCGCGCAGGCGGAGAAGCCGCTGCCGGTATCTGCGATGCTCAGCCGGTCCCCCTCACCGCCAGCCGAAGGAACTGCGCCTGCGATGCGGACCGCCAGCCGGAAAGCCTTATCTTGTTCATACCCGCTATAGGGAACCTCGGGAGCTTCCACACAGGGCAGGACTTGGGTAAAGGATAATACTCCCGCCACGGGATCAACATCGATTACAGCGGGGGGGAACACGGAAGGCGTGTTGGGGTCGGGAATGAGCCGTGCTTCGTGAAATAGCGATAGAGCCTCTCCGTTAGCAGAATTGCATACAGACATCCACAGCCGGTCCTGAACGGCATCCACAAAAACCTCCAATACAGCCCGCTTTCCCTGGACCAGAAACTCAACCGTGCAGCGTCCGTCCCCGATGTGGAGGGTGTGTCCCAGCACCTCGGCTGTACGCCGGTCATACCGGAGCAGCAGTGAACCGCAGGGCATCGGACGCGGGTAGCTTTTGCTGTAGTTGTCCCCGGCCATCTCGCAATATTCCCTGTACCACGGGTTGTCCATGAGCTGCGCCAATTCAGCGGGAAGCGCTTCGAACCGCTTATAGACCTCTTTAAAGGTCATAATCTCCTCGGCATGTTGCTCCGCTATTCGGATATCCCAGACATTATTGTGTCCAAAATGGAGCATCACCGCATCCGGGCGGGTAGTGAGCACCACCCCAAGTCCACCGTTTCCCAGTAGCGCTCCTTCAAAAAAATCTGCTGCCGGTCCCTCAAAAGTAAGGTTATGCCGGGCCGCCTGTTCCTGGGCCTGTTCTTTTGCCAGCGGCAAAGACAGGATTGAATCCTCTGAATTTCCTATACTTGTGGTTTCATGCATAGGTTCTCCTCCTTTCATCACTGCAAACGCGTAACAGGCCAGCCGTAGCAATCGGCGCATTAACCCTGCCATCCAGTCCTCTACAATGTAACTGAGTGATGGCCGGTTGTATTTAGCAAGGTGTCGCATTTTTGCACGATCGGCGGATGAATTCGCGGATGGTTATACAGTAATCAGGCAATAGGGAATCGAAATGTAGATCACAACTGCCAGGAAAGGCCTGCACAGGGAAAAAGGTACGCAAGGCACCGCAAACGTACCTTTACGGAGCTGGAAGGAATCACTACCATTAATTTAGAAAGCGTTATCATTTATTGTCCAGATGATGAAATTCTTTTGAGGGGGATCTTAATCATGTCCAAAGCAAAGGGCAAGCTATCCAATCTTTCGAACTCAGCCAATCAGTCCCACTCAGCCAATCAGTCCCATTCAGCCAATCAGACCCGTTCCATCCGCGGAAGCAAGAGCCGTACCGGGCAGCCCCGGTCGGGATCAGCCTTTGTGATATCTGTCGTTATGATTGCCGTTCTCGTGATTGCGGCGTCCGTGTTTTTTCTGCGGCCGTCAGCGGCTTCCTCAGGCCTCAACGGACTGCCGAACTACACAGAGATTCGAGGGGAATACGATGCCGAAGGCCTGAAATATGAGAAGCAGCCCCATCTGGGCAGCAGCACTGCCAAGGTGAAGGTGATTGAATTCGCAGATTTCAAATGCCCTTCTTGCAAGAAGTGGAAGGAAACGTACTTCGAACGCTTCAAACAAGAGTTCGTCGATACCGGCAAGGCAGAGCTGTTCTTCATGAACTTTGCTTTTATCGACCGTGATTCGATCATGGCAGCCAGTGCGGGGGAAGCCATTGCAGCCCAGGACAACGAACTATTCTGGGAGTTCATGAGCAAGCTCTACGATCATCAGGGGGATGAGACCAAGATCTGGGCCACACCGCAGTTTCTGCTTGATTTCGTCAAAAATAATATCGGCGGCATTGACTATGACCGCTTTGCCAAGGATCTGCAGGAGCATACTTACATGCTGCCGGTGAAGGAGGATTTCAAAACGGCTGGAAACTATGGAGTCAATGGAACACCACAGTTTATGGTGAACGGCAAATTGCTGAAGGGTGGCTCGTATGAGGAATTAGCGGCAGCTATTGAAGCGGAGGCAGCAACCGCCGGCGTCCAATAAGCATAGCAGGAGGATGGTGAGATGAAGCTTTCAGCCTTGCACCCGTATGTCTATCTGGCCACCCGGTATCCTTTTGCCAAGGGGCAGTCAAGCTCGAAACGGATTTGCTATATGAGCTCTGTCTATATGGTCAGTGAGGGTTACGGGGTACTGGAGACCGAGGGGACACAAGTCCAGGTAAGCCCGGGCTCACTGGTCTATCTGCCTCCCGGACAGTCCCATGAATGGCTGGCTGATCCGGCAGAGCCGATGGTACATCTGTGCTGTTATTTCGACTGGGGTCATGTGGACCGGGAGGGCCATTTCGATTGGGCCTGCCCGATCTGTTATGAACCGGAGCCGCTGCTGCCGGAATGGCTGGGTCCGCAACTTCCGTATCCGCTCCCGCTGCAGCTTCAGGCCGGTTCTGTCCGTGTGTGGGCTGAACGGTTTCAGAAGTTCTACACTTCAGGTCAATTTGTAAATGAGCAGACATTTATCCGCAATTTGAGCATTCAGCGGAGCTTTCAGGAATTTATTGATTTTTTCCTCCAACAGATGCTGAGGTACCCGGCGTTTCCGGACCGACGGATCAGCGCGCTGCTGGAGCGGCTCGAACAGGATTTGCTGCATGAAGTGCCCAGGCCGCTGGAATGTTATTACCGGGAATTGAAGCTGAGCCGGGGGCATTTCTTCGAGCTGTTCAGAAAGTCAGTGGGCTGTTCGCCCGTCCAGTATATGAACCGCTTCCGGCTGAACCGGGCCAAGGAGGATCTGCTGCATACCTCGCTAAGCATCACAGAAATCGCCGGGAAATATCATTTCAGCTCGGTCCATTATTTCTCCCGCCTGTTCCACCGTGAGACCGGACAGACACCCCGGGAATTCCGCTCGGGGTAAGACCTGCTCCCACAGCTCCCGAAAGTCATACTGAAGGGGCTTCAGTTGATTCTAAATTATCCGGACCCGGGGACTGCTACTGCTGAAGCGGGAGAGAATGTTTGGTTGTGGGGATGGTGCAATCTTTGGGGCTGCAGCCACCGGCATTCCAAGAAGAAGGGTCTGGGGCTAAGGAAACATTGGATTCCCCTTCATCCCCACCCACATCTCCGACTGCTCCAATTGGGCGGCCAGCTGCAGCAGCAGATCCTCGCGGCCCTTGGAAGCCATCACCTGAACTCCAATAGGCAGGCCTGCCGGCGTAAGGTGCAAGGGAACACTCATGGCGGGCTGACCCGTGAGATTGGACAGCTGTGTAAAAGGGGTATAAGTCAGGCTGGGCTCGAACATTTCGTAGATCATCCGCCGCTGCGCATCCTTCGGCAGCTCACTTATGTGCAGCAAAGCTTCGATTTCCTCCGGCTGCTGGGTAAGCTCACCTATCTTAGGTGCGGAATCTGCATTCGCCGGTGTGATGTAGAGGTCAAAGCGGCTCATCAGGCCCGCCATTTGTGCGGCCGCCACATCCCATTCGTTCAGGCTGTGCACGAATTCGGCGGCGGAGACCTTTTTACCGGCTTCACCCAGCACCCAGGTCACGATGTCCACCTCATGTGCCGCAATGCTGCGGCCCATCCCGGTTTCCAGTGACAGGAACATAGCCGCCACTTCTCCGGCGTTCATTGTATAGTAATTTTCCATCAGCCGTACGCCATTTACCGGACTCAGCTTCTCTTCAACCTCATGGCCTTCGTCCTGGAGCCATTTTACGGTTCTTAATACAGCTGCAGCAGCCTCTCCGCTGACTGGGGTTCCGACAGGCGAGGCTGTTGTAAAAGCGATCCGCAGCTTGCGCGGTGCGGGCTTTATGAGATCGTCCAGATAGACGCCCGGATACAGCGGCGTCTGAAACGCAGCCTCCGGTTGCACAATCTGCAGCAGATCCAGCATGGCCGCGCTGTCGCGCACGGAACGCGTCAGCGCAAAATCAATGGAGGCACCCTGCCATTGGCGGCCGACTCCCGGCCCTACCGGCGTACGTCCACGGGTAGGCTTCAGCCCGAACAGGCCGGTGAAGGAGGCCGGGATGCGGATTGAGCCGCCTCCGTCGCTGGCACCCGCAGCCGGTACGATTCCGGAAGCTACTGCGGCGGCAGCTCCGCCGCTGGAGCCTCCGGGCGAGCGGTCCGTGCTCCAGGGATTCCGGGCAGGTCCGTGCAGGAGCGGCTCAGTGATATTTTTCAGCCCGAACTCGGGAGTGTTCGTGTGCCCGAGCGGAATAAACCCGCCGCTTCGGATACGGGCGACATAGTTCGAATCGCGTTTGGCAATGTTATCCTTCAGCAGGAGGGCGCCAGAAGTGAGCGGCTCACCGCCAATCGCCTGGGAAATATCCTTCAGCAGAAAGGGCACACCGGCAAACGGCCGGGACGGATCATCTGCCGGCATGGCATGAGCCTCCTTCAAAGCCGCCTCCCGGCGGGTGCGGACAACGGCATTCAGCAGGGGATTGACCTCGTCCAATCTGGCGAGCGCCGCCTCAACAAGCTCACGCGGCGACACCTCCCGCGCACGGACCAGCGCAGCAAGTCCCAGCGCATCATAGGTGGAATAAGCAGACAATGTCATGATGATAACCTCTTTTCGGCAGGGACGCTTGAATGGCAAGGTCCGCTGATCTGTAGTATTGGAAATGGTATGCCTTATGTATCACTATACCAGTGAGTATCAGAGATGCTTCTTGCATTATACACCAGCCGGTGTTTAATTGAAGAATCAGAGGACAGCCCTGTCCCGCCCGTTTGTCATCGAATCGATAAGTAAAGGGGAGTACTGCGGGCCGGCAGCGGCCGAAGGTACTCCCCCTTTGTTTTTATACAGATTCAGGTGATAACGACCGTGCTTAAGGCTGTACGCCCGATACGAGTGTGCCGTTTTGATACAGCGTTACATGATTCCAGGTACTGAAAGCCGTTTTGGCGGCATCAAAGGAATAATCGTCTGCTTCGTTAAAATTACTCCAGTCGCTTTTGAATAGCCGCAGCTGGATATCTCCGGTCTGTCCTCCGGCTTGCAATGAACCTGCTCCAGGGGTAAAGCCGACTTCTAGATAGGAATCAGCACCTGCGGCATTGGCAGTTCCAAAAGTAATGGTAATGTTGGCCGCACCCATCTGTGCCCAGTCCATTGCACCATTAAGCGTTTGCGATCCGTCTTTGGTGAAATAGTACCGTATCTTCAGCCCGCTCAAGTTGACGGCAGAGGTACCGTTGTTCTTGATATTGAATTGGGGTTTGATCACGTTGTCCGTGGTATTCGTATTACCAACGCGGTAATAGAGTTGAAGACCATTTGGAGCGGCAGTTGGCGAAACTGTTGGAGTTGCAGTTGCAGTAGGTGTCGGTGTGGCAGTAGGTGTCACGGTTGCAGTCGGTGTTGGAGATGGTGTCACGGTTGCAGTCGGTGTTGGAGTTGGCGTTACGGTTGCAGTCGGTGTAGGTGTAGACCCGTTGTCCGGAACAGGAACATAACCGGGTGTGGTATAGATTTTGTTGAGTACTGAGGTAGCCTTCGTGCCATAGGGACCGTTCACAATGGAATTCCCCCAGTCCGAGAGGCTGCCTGCAGGGCCGCTGGCCATATCGAGATATTCGACGCCGCCGCCGTTTCCGTACCAGGACCACGCGAGCCAGCCAACGCCTTTTTCCTGCCCATAGCTCATAATGGTTGCTTCATCGACATCTCCGCTGGTATGCTTCCAGCCGAACTCCCCGACGATGACCGGTACTCCTATGGCCAGGGCGTTGTCAATATTGCCCTTTACCGTGGCGGCTGAACCTCCGGCATATTCGTACATATGAATGGAGAAGATCGTGTTTGCAAGCGGATCAGAATTGAATACGGCGTTCCCGCTAGTGAAAATAGAGGACGGATACTGTCCCCAGCCTGCGGCATCCACGACCAGCGTATTCTTGATGCCTGCGGCCCGAAGGGCTGGAATGGCGGATTGATAGCCGCTGGCCCAGGCCGCTGTGCTCCAGGAGCCGAACCATTCGTTAGCAATATTAACGATGACCCGGTCTTCCTTGCCGATTAATGCATCCTTGATGCTGATCCAATAGTTGACAGCCGCATTCAGCGTAGAAGCGTTATCCGAGCCTGTTGCATCATGCACCTCAAGCATGGCAGTCAGCTTGTACTGATCACAAAGGGCAAGTATGTTCTGCACATCGGACAGACTGTCGAGGGACCACTGGCCCCCATCGGAGAGCACGATCCGCACTACATTAGCGCCGGTGGCTGCAATGGCAGGGATAACGGTTGTCAGGTCGTTTTTATACCAGGTGTGCGCATGATTTATACCCCGCATGACAAAAGGGCTGCCTGTTGCGTCAATTAATTTGGTACCGCTTACATGAAAGCCCTTGACTGAGACTCCCGCTGCTGCTGCCTGTTTCTGGGGGATTGAGAGGGAGAGGATAAGGACACACGTTAGGGCCAAAAAACAAAAGCTGCGGAACGAAAAATACTTGCTCGGTTTCATGGAAGTTCCTCCTTTGCGGATTTAGATTTGCTTTCTAAATTTCTGCATGCTCCCAGAAGTGTATTCGGTACCCGGACCAGACCACCTCCCAATATCCATATATATCCAACATAACATATAAGGGTTTGTTTGGGAATAGTTATTAAAAATAGATAACAAAAAATCTAATTTTATGAAGGCAATCCGGTCTACTCTTAGGAGAGCTGGCGGGTCCGGCATTGACAACAAATTTTGAATTGACTATACTTTCAGTAATCTTATAGCTGATATGCGATGAACGAGACAGTAGCAGCCTTTGTCCCTGTCACAGAAAGCCGGGGGGGATGGAACCCTGGCACACACATGGACTGCGAATTACACTCTGGAGTATCTTGGGTAATGCCAAGCGGAAATCAAGCGAACGATACCTCGCTGTGAGTGGTGCGGGCCCTGCCGTAAGGCGGTCTGTGCAATTTGGGTGGTAACACGGTTAATCATAATCGTCCCTGTGTCTGAATAGACAAGGGGGCGATTTTTTTGTTGTTGCCTGGTCCGCCGTAAAGAGGTACGAGTTACCTGATTCAACGTACATCAGACGAATACGAAAATCATATTAAAGGGGCTGTATCAGCTTGAACATTATCGATGAACTGGAATGGCGCGACGCCATCAATCAGCAGACAGATGCAGAAGGACTGCGGGAGTTAACGAATACGAAGGCAGTTTCACTCTATTGCGGCGTAGATCCAACGGGCGACAGCATGCATATCGGACATTTAATTCCCTTCATGGTGCTGAAACGCTTCCAGCTTGCCGGACACCGTCCGGTCATTCTGATTGGCGGGGCAACAGGAACCATCGGCGATCCGAGCGGCCGCCAGAGTGAGCGTTCCCTCCAGACGATGGAGCAAATTCAGGCGAATGTGGATGCGCTGACGGCACAGATGAAGAAGCTGTTTGTGACGGAAAGCGACAATCAGGTCCGAATGGTCAACAACTATGACTGGACCCATAAGATTAACGTTATCGAATTTCTAAGAGATTATGGCAAAAACTTCAGCATCAACACTATGCTCGCCAAGGATGTGGTGTCCAGCCGTCTGGAGAGCGGGATTTCGTTCACGGAATTCTCCTACCAGATTCTGCAGTCACTCGACTACCTGCATTTGTACCAGCACGAGGATGTGCAGCTGCAGGTCGGAGGTTCCGACCAGTGGGGTAATATCACAAGCGGACTGGACCTGATCCGTAAAAAGGAAGGGGCAGACGCCAAGGTGTTCGGCCTGACCATCCCGCTGATGCTCAAATCGGACGGCACCAAATTCGGCAAAAGCGCTGGCGGTGCAATATGGCTTGATCCGAAAAAAACAACACCGTACGAGTTCTACCAGTTCTGGGCGAATGCCGACGACCGCGATGTGGTGAAATACCTCAAATACTTCACTTTCCTGACTCAAGAGGAAATCAGCGTCCTGGCGGAAAAGGTACAGAATGAGCCGCATAAGCGCGAAGCGCAGAAGGCACTGGCGGAGGAAATGACCCGCTTCGTGCACGGCGAGGAGCTGCTGGAGCAGGCGAAGCGTATTACCGCAGCCCTGTTCAGCGGAGATATCCGTTCCCTGACTGCGGAGGAGATCGAGGAAGGCTTCAAGGAAATGCCGACCTTCACATCAGGCAAAGATTCGAAGAATATCGTGGATTGGCTGGTCGATCTGGGTATTGAGCCGTCCAAACGTCAGGCACGTGAAGACATCACCAAGGGAGCCATTTCACTTAACGGTGAGCGTGTTACCGATATCGGGGCGGAGGTCACTGCCGAAGATGCCATCGGCGGGCGGTTCATCATCATCCGCAAAGGCAAGAAAAACTACAGTCTGGTTAAGCTGGCCTAGGCAGCTGCAGAGGGTCTTCAGCAGGAAAATGTGGCTGTCTCTTAAGTAGATACTCCTATAACAGCGACAGCGACTTATGATTTTGAAAGAGTAAAAAGGCAGAAAAACAGCGACCCTTCCAGCTATCGGAGGGTCGCTGTTTTTCGATTTTGGCCATTTGCGGCTTGCATCATTAGATTTCCGCCGGAAGCCCCGGCTATGGAATTCTTAATTTCAGATCAGGTGCGCTCATCCGTAAGGTACGTTTTCACCGGTGGCGGGAAATAGCTCAGGAATTGCTGGATCATACCCTCTGGAGTGGTGTCGGTGAGGACCATTGAGCGGTGTTTTTCCAGCATGAACTGCTCCCGGGCCATCTGGTCGAACAGGGTAATCAGCGGATCATAATAATGCTGGACGTTCAATATGCCGCAAGGCTTCTGATGCAGCCCCAATTGCGCCCACGTAAAAATCTCAAAGTATTCCTCCATCGTCCCCGGGCCGCCAGGCAAAGCGATGAATCCTTCGGCCAGCTCCGACATTTTTAATTTGCGTTCATGCATCGAATCCACCACGATCAGTTCCGTGAGCTGCTTGTGCTCAATTTCCCGGCTTTTGAGAAAATGGGGGATGACCCCGATGACGTTCCCTCCAGCTCCCAGAGCGGCGTCCGCCACCTCGCCCATGAGGCCAACCGTTGCCCCGCCGTAGATCAGGGTGATGCCGTGTTCTGCCAGTGCTTTTCCCAGCGCATGGGCGCTTTCCTTGTAGACGGGGGAAGCTCCGTCACGCGATCCGCAAAATACAGCGATACTTTTCATAGGTGAATAACTCTCCTTTGCATAGTAAATTCACTTACCGGAAGCTGTCTCCCGGAGCACACTTCTTAACGGTAGCACATCAATCCACTTATTGCACTCGGTAGGATAGAAAGCGGGCATTGATGTAATGGAGCCGGAGGAATGTGCGGCTTGTCATTGTATCCGGGGTAGCATTACGTCTGAATGGGAATAGGCTTATCAAATAGAGATGTATAAAGGGAGATGGCTATGAGTAAGCGTACCCAAAGATCAATGATCGTACTTCTGTCTGTTGTTGTTCTGTTCGTGCTTCTGGTTAGCGTGCTATTCACGGCAAGCGGTGTATTCAAGAAGGCGGAGTATTTGGAGCCCTGGAAGCGGGATTATGCCGGACAATTCGAAGATCCGCGCCTGCAATTGGCAGCATACGGGCTCCTGGCAGCGAATGGACACAATATGCAGCCCTGGAAAATTCGCCTGGACAAGCAAAATCCGCTTAAGCTCTCCTTATATACAGATCATACGAGGCTTGCGCTTGAAACAGACCCGTTGGCCCGGCAGACCCTGGTCTCGCAGGGGACCTTTTTGGAATACCTTAGGGTTGCCGGTGAGCAGCTTGGGTATCAGACGGAGATTAAGCTGTTCCCGGATGGGGAATACGATGAGCAGAACTTAAGCGAGAGCATGGATCAGAAGGCTGTGGCGGACATTACACTCACCAAGACAGCGCCTCAGGTGAATCCGTTGTTCGACTATCTGTTTTTGCCGGATACGAACCGGATGGCCTATAAGCCTGATCCGCTGACACCGGAGCAGACAGCTCAGCTGAAGCAGACCAATGATGATAAGGATTTAACCCTAACCCTACTGGAGGATTCCGCCAGCATTCAGAAGCTGGGAGCCTATGGAGTAGAGGGGACGAATATCGAAACCGGACTTGCGCGGATGAATGACGAATCAGCACGCATATTCCGTTCCAATGAATATCAGAAGAATAAATACCGCTACGGGTTCTCCTTTGAAGGACAAGGAACCACAGGTGTGAAGAAACATCTCCTTCAGGGGATGATTACCCTCTTTCCGTCGTTTAATAACGAGAAAGCATCAACCAAGCTTGCCGTTCAGGCAGCCCGGGAGGCAGCGGACCACTCACCGGCCTATGCTCTGATTGTGAGCAGGGACAATAGCCGCACTAGTCAGGTTAAGGCGGGCATGCTCTACAGCCGGCTGATTCTGGCCGGACATGAGGAAGGACTGGTGATGCAGCCTCTGAGCCAGGTGCTGGAGGAATACCCTGAGATGAAGGAGCCTTACACGAGGATTCACAAGGAGTATGCTCCGGGTGGCGGAACGATTCAGCTCCTGGTCCGCGTGGGCCAGCCGACACAGGATACCCCGCTGAGTATGAGAAGAGAGGTTACGGATCTTATTGCGGACTGAGCTGCCGCCAGTTTGTTTTATACTATTTATGTTTGAAAAACAGTATGCAGGAGTTAAGAGCAAATCTTGACTGTCTACTGTTTTTTTTTTGCGCTGTGTTAGAATGATAGGGAATATGTCGTGAAAAGTCGAAAATAAGGGGTATAGTTAACATGAACATACCACGCGCGAATCTGCATGTAAGGAAACGCTCCTCTTATCTGCGAAGATTTTCGATTAAAAACAGATTGCTCGGCGCATTTTTTATTACTTCACTGTTGCCCGTCATCTTTGTTACCTTGTATTCCAATGTCAGGTATGAGGATTCGATATCGGAAAAGCTGAGTGCATTCTCCATGCAGGTCTTGTCCGAATCTGCGGTGAACGTGTCGCGGGAATTGGCCCAGTATGAAACGCTAAGTGAATCCATTATCGTAAATCAGGAGCTTCAGAACGGGCTGAAGCAGGCGGAATCCATGACGGATTATGAGCGTAATGAATTTCAGACCAAAGTTAACAACGTGCTGGGTGAACAGGTATTCAGACTCAGTAATCTGTCGAATGTGGTCGTGTTAACCGAAAACCAGGAACCCTTTTTTGATCTCGGGTTTGAATGGTATCCCGGCAGCCAAATTGCGGATTCGATCAAGCGGATCAATCCTTTTGAGGGCAATACCACCTGGAATTATTTGCGCTCCAATCGCGGCACCGACAAAATTGCGCTCAGCCGGGTGATTTTCTCAGCGGATAACCTGAATCAAAAAATTGGCTATCTGATCATTGTAATCGACGGAAAAGTCTTTACACGGAATACATATGAGCATGTGGATCTGGGGACAGGGGGAAAGCTCTATATTGTTGATGGTTTCGGCACAGTTGTCTCCTCCGCAGACCCCGGTATCCCTCAAGGATCAAGTTACAAGCAGAATGAAGTGTTCAGTAAAATAGTTAAAGGCCAAGCCAATAAGTCTTTCTACACGCAAGTGGATGCGAAAAGAGTTCTGGTGACCAACACCTATATCCGGTCCGCAGACTGGTACATGGTCGGACTGATCCCGCATACCTATATTGTCTCGGAACTGCTGGCGATCCGGGGCAACCTCCTGTACATCAGCGTGATTATTCTGCTGCTCTCCACCTTGATGGCTATGTGGGTATACAAAAGCATCAGTACGCCCATGCGGGAGCTCCTCCAATATGCCAAGCAGATCAAACTGGGCCGTCTGGACTTCAGCTTATCTTCCACAACTCCTCCTGACGAAATGGGCAAGCTCACAGAGACCATCGACCAGATGGTCGGCCAGCTGAAGCGGTTAATTGATCAGGTCGGACTGGAGCAGAAGGCCAAGCGGGATGCAGAACTCAAGATGCTGCAGGCGCAGATTAACCCCCATTTTTTGTTCAATACGCTGAACTCCCTGAAGTGGAGCGCGATGATGAGCGGAAATACGATAGTCGAGGAGGGGATTGGCTCGTTGTCCGAGCTGCTGCACAATACGATTCTGGACCAGGAAGAGATGATTCCCTTACGCAAAGAAATCGATAATCTGCTGCACTATGCGGTTATCCAGCGGATCAGGTATGGCCAATCCTTCGAACTGAATTGCAGTGTGGAACGGGAAGAACTGTACGATTGTCTGGTTCCGCGTTTTATCCTCCAGCCCATCGTCGAGAACTCCATCCTTCATGCCGGAGGGGACGAGGGACGTGTAGTCAAAATCAGCGTGGAGATTTCCGGTAGGGATGGAATCTTGCAGCTGACGGTTGCGGACAACGGGAAAGGCTTCGACCTCAGAGAGGTTCAGACCCGCAGGCATTCCAATGACAAGCTCTCAGGTATTGGGATTGTGAATGTGGAGGAACGCATTCATATGTATGTCGGTGAGCCGTATGGCATGCTGACCCGGAGCGAGCCGGGGAAGGGTACCGTGACAGTCATCCGGCTGCCGCTTAAAAAGAAGGAAGGGTAGGATGCTTATGTACAAGGTGCTGATTGTGGATGATGAGATGATCGTAAGGCATGCGGTAAAATCACTGATCCGCTGGGATGACAGCCGGTTTGAATACGCGGGCTCTGCTGCAAACGGGGCTGCCGCCCTGGAGATGGTACAGAGAACCGGACCGGATATTGTGATTACGGATATCAAGATGAGTGAGATGGATGGTCTGGAGCTGATCAAGCTGCTGATGAAGACCTCCTTCGCCGGTGAGGTGCTGGTACTCAGCAACTATAACGACTTTGATCTGGTCCGCGAGGCGCTGAGATGCGGCGCCCATGACTACATGCTCAAGCTTACGCTAAAAACGGAAACTTTCATGGCTACCCTGGAAGAGATCGCCCTGAAGCTGGACCGGAAGCATGATAACAGCACAAGAAATCTTCTCCATGACACTGACCAGAAGAATACAAAGACCGTGGTGGAGGAATGGCTGAGAGAGATGGATGCCGGACCTGGTGCCCATGGAGAACAAGCCGGAAGAAAAGCGCTGCTGGATGTCCTGTCGGGCCCTCCTTCGCTTCATGCCTACGCATTTTGCATACATATTCTTAACAATTCTTCCCGCGGACAGGAGGTTTCCCGGTATCAGGAGACGCTCCGCCAAATCGCAGAAGGTTTATTTCCCGCAAACCACGGCCTGTATGTGGTGTCCGCAGAGCCGGACCGGTTCTTGATGCTGATTGTCTCGCCCGTTCCGGCAGCTGAAGGTAGCTTTCCGAATCCCGGTGAGCTGGCTCAGCGGATCAAAGGCTTGTCCAAAATTTATTATAATATGGAGATTTGTATCATTTACGGGAATCCTGTTGCTGACTATGAAGCGATATACGGGCAAATCCGGCTGAATAAGGCGGCTGATTATCTTTCTTTTTACAACAAGTACCAGGAAAATGGCATATGTAATGGCGATGCCGCTGTACAGAGTGAGGATGACCAGGAGTTTAAGGCATTGGAGATTCAGTTGAAAAACAGCCTGCGCCACTCCAGTGGGACGGAGATTGACCTGTGGCTTGAAGGTGCTTCTGTATTAATCCGGGCAGCCGCCGATTTGCGCATTCCGCCGAATTCCGTGAAAAGAGCGATCATCGGCGGGGTCTGGAGCATCGCCAATTCTAACATTATCAGCAGGGAAGCCGCATGGAACGAAACCTGGTGGATAGAGCAAATCGAAGCCGCCCCTACGGACTCCCAGCTGATGCTCATTATTCAGGACATGCATGATGAAGTGATGAATATGATCGGGAGAAACCCCGGCCAGAAGTTTATGCGCGAGGAAATCCGGCAGGCCAATACCTATCTGGAAAAGCATTTCTCCGAGCGGGTGTTTATTTCCGAGGTGGCAGCACATGTCGGTTTTTCCGAACCCTATTTGTGTCAGGTATTCAAAGCCGAAACGGGCTCCAGCATATTGACCCGGCTCAATGAAATCCGCATGATGAAGGCTTATGAAATGCTGTCCTCCGGCAATTATCTAATTAAGCAGGTGGCCATGGAAGTGGGTATCCCGGACCCTTTTTATTTCAACCGTCTGTTCAAAAAGAAGTTCGGGGTTGCCCCGAAGACGGTGAAGAATATCCAGAGCGATAAAATGGACAATTTTAAGAATGAGTAAAAGAAAGTTTAGTTTTCATGAAATTCATAAGTATTCTTTCATAGGAAGTGAGCTTTATGCATAAAATCGTCCATAAACCTCCGTTCTTTTGTTAATATGTATCAGTCCCTTGCGATTCTATAATTAGAGACATCCAAAACCAGAAAGGGGTCAAATCAAGATGTCGATAAAAAAATGGACTGCGCTCGCCTCAGCAGCCGTGCTCATGGCTGTACCGCTTGCGGGCTGCGGCTCTAATAATGATGGCAATGCTGCTCCTTCCGCTTCTGCTTCGGCAGCGGCTGAAGCTACTGCGGAGGCTTCGGCCAGCGCAGCACCGGCGGGAGAGACGTTCGATAATCCTGAGCTGAACGTCGCTGTATTCCAGGGCGGGTATGGACGTGAATATTGGGACAGTGTTGCCGCCGAATTCATGAAGGATCATCCAGGCACCAAAATTAACATTACCGCCAGCCCCAAAATCGCCGAGCTGGTCCGTCCTAAGATCGTTGCCGGGAATCCGCCGGATTTCATGTATATCTCCGGAAGCGATAACACGCCTATCCTGGACGGACTGGTGAAGGACAAGGCGCTTCTGGATTTGACGGATGTCTTTGAATCGAATACAGAATCGGGAACCCCGCTGAAAACGCAGATATTGCCCGGTGTTCTGTCGTCCAGCTCGATTTCTCCTTACGGAGACGGCAAAATTTATCTGGCCCCTTACAATTTTGGAGTGATGGGACTCTGGTATAACAAGAACTTGTTCGATTCCAAACAAATTGCACCGCCAAAGACCTGGGATGAACTGTTCGCTGCGAATGCCACCGCCAAAGAAAATAACCGTGCGTTGTTCACTTACCAGGGACTCTATCCGGGATATCTGGAGGAAATGATTGTTCCCGCGATTGCCAGTGCCGGCGGCCAGGAGGCCTTGAATCAATTTTTCAATTATGATCCGGAATTCTGGAAGAGTGAGACATATACCAAGGTATGGGGATTGCTTGAGAAAATCGCCACCGAAGACAATGCGCTCATGAAGGGGACGGTTGCGCTTAATCATACCCAATCCCAAACTGCTTTTCTGCAAGGCAAATCTATGTTCATCCCCAATGGCACCTGGTTTGAAGATGAAATGAAGGATGCGCCGCGTGAGGACGGCTTCCAATTCGGATTCCTCGGAGTGCCTTCGCTGGGAACGGACGGCAAGGTTATGGCGCTTACCCAAGTGGAGCAGATGGTGATTCCGGCAAAGGCGAAAAACCCGGAGCTGGCCAAAGCTTTCCTTAAATATCTGTACAGCGAAAAAAGCATCAAGCTGAACGCGGAGAAGGCCAAGGGAGTTATGGCGGTCATTGGTGCTCCTGATCTGGTCAAAGAATATATTTCCGAGACAACCTACAATATTTACAAAGCGGTAGACAGCGGAATGGTAGCCGTCAGCGGTTCCTTCAAGCCGGTAGCCAAAGGAAGTAAATACAACGCCAGCGACGAAGTATACAAACCGATATCCTCCATTATGAGCAAGCAAATGACCCTGGATGAATATTCTGCGAAGCTGTACAAGGTATACACCCAAATTCAAAAAGAACTGCAAGACCAAGGCCAGCAGTAATCCTCCTTGCTAGTACAGAAACCTGCCTTTCCAAGTATGGGCAGGTTTTTTGTATAACATTTTGGTGGACACCCCACAGCGGGTTTCACCCGGAAAGGAGGAGCTTGCCGTAATACCGGTTTGCTGAATGGGATCATCAGAATAAGGAGGAATCAAAAGTGAAAAAGGTTTATTCGCTGGTATTATCGCTTATTTTACTTTCATCCTTTGCAATCACACTGGGGCCGGTTCAAACCGCTGCCGCTGCCGGAACCATCTACTATGTCGATTCTGCAAGCGGAAATGATTCATCGGCCGGAACCTCCGCGGCCACAGCCTGGAAATCACTCTCCAAAGTGAATGCGACAACGTTCCAGCCGGGAGATCAGCTCCTGTTCAAATCCGGCGGAGTGTGGAATGGACAGCTCTGGCCCAAGGGATCTGGAAGTGCAGGACTGCCGATTAAAATTGACCTGTACGGAGGTACAGTACGCCCGATTATCAACGGGGGAGGCACCCAGCGCGACTATCAGTCTACAGGTGCTGTAATGCTGAGGAATCAGCAATACTGGGAGATCAGCAGCCTGGAGGTCACTAATGATGATAATTTCAGTACTGATCTGACGGCGGTGACCTATCTGAACAGTAAGCCTTCGAATATCCGTGACGGAATACTGGTTGTGCTGGATACCGATCAGGTTCCTGCCGGAGGCGACACGATTATGGACCATATCTATATTCATGATAATTATGTGCATGATGTCGACAGTCCCAACGTGTGGCCTAATCAATACGGCAATGCTTCCTTTAACGGTGGAATCATGTTCTACGTTATTGGGTCGCTGAAGCAGAATATGACCTTCAATGATGTCCGGATCGAAAATAATACGATTGAAAAGGTGGATTTGCTGGCAATCGCCAATTTCAACTACACCACGCCGTCGGCCTTTCAGGATGAGGTGGATACGTATAATCTGTGGCAGACCAACATCTACATTGGCCATAACTATATGCGGAATATCGGCCAGGGCGCTATCGACATCTGTGATGCCAAGGATGCTGTCGTAGAATACAACGTGGTCGATGGCTGGTCCCGCCGGTACAATGCGGAGAGCGCCGGGATATACCCTTGGAAATCCCATAACGTGATCTTCCAGAACAACGAGGTGTATGGAGGGCCGACAACGACGGGAGCGAACAACGGGGATGGCACCGCTTTTGATTTTGACTCCCCGAATGCGGATATTGTCTACCAGTTCAATTACACACACAACAATCCGATGGGATGGATGTCTTACCTGGGCAGAAGCAGCAACAATATTGCCCGCTACAACATCAGTGACGATAATGCAGCCTACCTGATCAAATTCGGGTGGTTCGATGTGGATACCTCAGCTACGTATTTCCTGAACAATGTGTTTATTTATGATGGGGCTGTGACTAAATTCACCAGCTCGAACGCCAATCTGGCCTCGACTTATTTCAAAAATGTCCCTTATTATTTCTACAACAATGTCTTCTACGATAAGAACAAACCTTCCTCCAGCTTCTGGCCAAGCAGTCCAAGCGCCTACGGAACGGCAGTCTTCAGAAACAATGCCTTCTATGTCGCAAATGGCAGCCATGCAGCCGGTGAGCCGAATGATGCGGCCAAAGTCATCACGCCTCCGCAGATGCTGAACCCCGGACAAGCGCCAGCTGCCGGCTCGAACGGCTACACAAGCGGTGCCACTGTCTGGAACGGGTACAAGCTGCAGGATACCTCGCCGCTCATCAATGCCGGTCTGAATGTGCCTCAACTGGGCACAAAGGATTTCTACGGCAATACACTGTTTAACGGCTCCGCCCCTGATATCGGCGTCTTCGAATCTGCAGTGACCGGCGGATCAACAGATCCGGTGTCCGTAACCATAGGAGGTACGGTTACCGCAAGCTCCACGAGCAGTCCTTCCGGAGAAGAAAAGGAGAAGGCGTTCGACGCTAATCCGTCTACCAAGTGGCTGATCACCACGAATGCCGGGTGGATTCAGTACAGATTCGCAACAGGGGTAACCCAGACGGTCACTTCCTATTCCATTACTTCAGCCAATGATGTTCCAGGCCGTGACCCTAAGAACTGGACTTTGCAGGGATCGAATAACGGCTCAAGCTGGACCACGCTGGATACCAGAACCAATGAAGCATTTGCAAGCCGGTTCCTGAAGAAGACTTATACGTTCAGCAATACGACTGCTTATGCCTACTATCGCTTGAATATAACTGCTAACAACGGAGAACCGAATTTACAGCTGGCGGAAATCGGACTTTACAACTAATCATGCACAGGGGTTGTCTCAGGTTCGTCATGGATGGACCGGGGGCAGCCCTCCCTTTACACCGCAAACCTGTACAATTTTAAGATGTGCCTTAGAGCTTAAAATCCTCCATGAACATCCTCCCTTTTGTTCATTTGGCGGAAAGGCGTTCAAACCTATAATAAGAGCATCCAGAAGAAAGGGGCTGCAACATTACATGACTCGAGCAAAGAGGCTATTCAGGACTGATGCAGCGGAGGTTACATCATATGATGACAATGAAGACTAGGAGAAGCCTGTTTATTGCCTTATGCCTGCTGCCGGGGCTGGCCTTGTTTCTGTTGTTCAAGGTCTACCCGACCGTGCAGATTTTTCACAAATCATTCTATTTATGGACTGGGCTCAGCGATAAGCCGAAATTCATCGGGATGAAGAACTATGTAGATATGTTTCAGGACGATACCTTCCTGCTGTCCCTCAAGAATACCGGGCTGCTCATGCTGGTTGTACCTGTAATTACCCTGCTGATCGCCTTGGTGAATGCTTCCATTCTGACGAAATCCAAGCTGAAGGAGCGCAACCTGTACCGCACGGTGTTTTTCTTCCCGAGTATTTTATCGTTTGTGGTCATTGCCATTCTGTGGTCCTTTATCTACCATCCGACGATGGGATTCCTGAATTCGGGACTGGAGACCGTCGGACTCGGCAGATGGGCACTGCCCTGGCTCGGAGACCAGCGTGTTGTACTGTGGGCGCTGGCGGTTACGCTGATCTGGCAGGCGGCAGGTTATTATATGGTCATCTACATGGCTGGAATCGACGGCATCTCACCCGACCTGTACGAGGCGGCAGAGCTGGACGGTGCAACGCGCATACAGCAATTTTTTCATATTACCATTCCGATGCTCTGGGAGATTATCCGGGTGACGATTATTTTCAGCATTAACGGTGTGCTCAGCATCAGCTTTGTCATTGTATCAGTCATGACTGCGGGCGGACCGGACCATCATTCTGAGGTGGTTATGACTTATCTGTATTCCCAGGCCTTCGCCAATTCAAACTTTGGTTATGCGATGGCAATCGGCGTGTTTATCTTCATTATTTCCATGATTCTGGCGCTAATTAGCAACAGGCTGACTGAAAGGGGATCACACTAACTATGGCTGCTCAGCAGACGCTGCACCGTCCCAAAAAAACTCTTGGCGGCACTATCGGCAAAACTCTTCTCCGCCTGCTGCTCATTGTTCAGACCATTGCGGTAGTCTATCCGCTGCTGTGGAACGTGATGGCATCGTTCAAAACAAATGCAGAAATTATGGATAATCCCTGGAAGCTGCCGGGGGGCATTGAATGGATCAACTATGTCCATGCCTTTACAAGTGCCCGGATCGGGGACTACATGCTGAATTCCGTACTGGTTGTTGTTCTGTCCATGACCATACTGCTGATCTCCGCTGTACCTTCAGCCTATGTGCTGGGGAGAATGCAATTCCGCGGACGGTCTTTCTTCAATAATTTTTATATTGCCGGTTTATTTATCGGGGGCGTGTATGTCATTGTTCCGCTGTTTATCCTGATGAACAGTCTGCATATGCTGGACAGCCGCTTTTGGCTGAGTGCGGTGTATGCGACCGGGAGTCTTCCTTTCTCCATTTTTCTGCTAACCAGCTTCATGAAATCCATTCCCCACGACTACGAAGAAGCGGCAATGATTGATGGCTGCGGCTACTTCAGCACCATGTTCCGCATTATTGTGCCGATGGCCCGGCCCGGGATTATCACCTTGATTGTGTTCAGCTTTTTTGACTTCTGGAACGAATACGTGATGGCCATGACCTTTATCAGTGATGACGCGAAGAAAACCATTCCTGTAGGCCTGTCCAATCTGATGCAGATTCAGCAGTATGCTACGGACTGGGGCTCCTTATTTGCTGGTCTGGTGATCGTTCTGGCGCCGACCATTCTGGTCTATGTGCTGCTGCAAAAGAAACTGACTGCCGGCATGATGCTGGGCGGGGTGAAAGGCTGAGGCTTCAGGCTGTACCGGTCATGGCAAACCCTTGCGATTGAAGTGGAAAAAGGAAACCTAATTCGCGAATTTCACCGGTTTTTTGGTGATTAGGTGGAAAAAGTAGACTTGATTCTCGCCATTTCCATCCATTCGGTGATTTTGCGGGGAAATAAGTGGAGTTTTTCCAGATGACAATACCTGGGGAGGTCAATCAGCGGATTGAAGTGGAGACATTCCACCTCAGTTATCTGGTCAATAGGGCAAACGCTCACGAAATCATTTATTTCTGGAATTATGAAGGTAAGGGTTTGGGAAAAATCCGTAAGCAATCGCCCTGCTATACCGGTATGAACGGCTTGACAAGTCATGCGGCGGGAGGAAGCGGTAATGAGAGTATTCATGAAAAGGGATATCCAGCGCAAAGCCTTCATTTGGGGGTTGGGCTGCACGGTTCTTGCAGGATTGATACTTATAGGCTTCGTGAAGCTGCTTCCTTCGAATTCGGAGTCAGCCGAAGCGGCTCAGCCCGGATCAGGCACGATCATTCTGTATGTGAATGGAGAGCCTGTGACCCGGCAGGAGTTCCAACTGTATATGGATAAGGAAAAAGGCGCCGTTACCAACGAGTTCAGCTTACAGCATAACGCGGCGGACCAAGTGGACTACTGGACCACCGAATTTGGCGGGGAACGGCCCATCGACAGGCTGAAGAGCCTCGCTGCGGATGAAGCGGCCAAAGGCAAGCTCCTGCAGACTCTTGCGCAGGCCAAAGGGCTGGTGGAGGATAGCGGATTTGGGCAATTAATGAAGGATTGGGCTGACGGCAACAAGCAGCGCGAGCAGGATATCAGCGATAACAAGGCTGTTTTTGGGTTGGGACAATATGATCTCAGCCAGTATTATTTCTATACTCTCAGCAATCTGAAGCTGGAACTGGAAGAGCTAATGGGTAAGACGGAATTACAAGTAACGGGACAAGAGATTAAGCAGGTCTACCAGGCGCATGCCAAGGATTATCAGAACCGGACCCGGCTGGAGATTGAGGAGCTGTCCCTTCCTTATTCCGGGGAAGAGGATAAAAACAGTGCATTACAAGCCATGCAGGCTGCCCTTGGACAGCTGAATAAAGGGGCAGCTTCAGAACTAGTCGTGCAAAGTCATAGGGGGTTCCGCCTGCTCAAGAACTCGGCGGTTGTGGACAGCCAGGCCCATCCGCTATCCCCGGAAGCCATGATTATTCAAACTGCCCTGACCCTTAAGAAGGGCAACTGGTCCACCGTAGCGGACATGGGCGACAGCTATTCTATCGTCAAACTGGTGGATAAAACGGAGAATTATGCAGTACCCATACAGGAAGTGGAGAGCCAATTAAAGGCGGAGGCGTTAAGCCTGAAATTTGAGGGCTACCTGGAGCAGCAATTCCGCGGTAGCGACGTGAGGCTTGAGCAAGGTAATTATGACGCGATTACAGCGCCTTAATGACTGTATTTACTGTGTTTAGTTTATTTATGTTTAGTTTTTTTGAAAAGGCAGAAGTGACGGAGGGGAAGTTTGGAACTGTAGGAGCGATAGCGTCCGCCTTTATGTTTGGATTCCTACCGAGAAGAGCAGCTCCAATCAAAGAAATCCAAACATAACAGCGGCCGGAAGTCCAAACATTCCCCGCAGTCACGGCTTAGCCTGTTTTTATAAACTTAAGTCATTAAAAAAGGGAGAGACACGAATGACCAAACCCAAAGGAAGAGTAACCCTGCCAAGTGAAGAGGGATTCGTCGAAGAGACCAAGGAAATGATGTTGCGCTGGGGGGCGGACGCTATCCGGGACAGTGACGGAACCCAACTGGATGCTGAAATCAAATCGCTGGATGCCACAATCTATACCGCCTACTTTCCGACCAGAGGCCATAACGAGTTCATCGGACAGCATATGGAAGAGTGTCCGCAAATCTACCTGATGTCGGATTTCACGCTGGCTCGGGCGGATGAGCTTGTGATTGATTTGCTCCAATCCTATTACAGCGAACAGCTGGATGTGGACTATATTCATGATCCCAAACGGTATTGGCAAGTCTACGACAGAACCTCCGGGGAGCTTGTGCCGGTGGAGAATTGGCAGGTTCTGGAGCAGGACAACAAGGTAGTCGTTCTGAAAACCACGCCGTGGCATGAGTATACCGTTTCTTTTCTGGCCTATATCCAATGGGACCCGGTTCAGATGTACAATCACATCACCAATAACTGGGGCGACAAGCCGCATGAAATTCCGTTCGATGTGAAGCAGCCCCACTCCAACGCTTTTATCTATGACACCATGAAGCAGTGGCTCCAGGATAACCCGGAGGTGGATGTGGTCCGGTTCACTACTTTCTTTTATCAATTCAGTCTCGTATTCAACCAGTACGGCAAGGAGAAATTCGTGGATTGGTTCGGCTATGGGGCAAGCGTCTCTGTGGCGATGCTCGAAGATTTTTGCAAGGAGAAGGGTTATGCGTTGACTGCAGAGGATTTTGTGGATCAGGGATATTACAACTCTTCTTTCAGAGTGCCCTCTCCATCGTACTTAGAGTATGTTGATTTTGTTTCTGCTTTTGTTTCAACCGAGACGAAAAAGCTGGTGGATCTGGTGCACCAAAGCGGCAAAGAAGCGATTATGTTTCTGGGAGACCAATGGATTGGTGTAGAGCCTTATGGTCCGTACTTTGAATCCACTGGCCTTGATGCGGTTGTCGGCAGTGTAGGCGATGGCACGACGCTGCGGATGATATCCGATATTCCTCATGTAAAATACACAGAGGGACGTTTTCTGCCTTACTTTTTCCCGGATGTATTCTATGATGGCAATGATCCTGTCGCCGAAGCCCGGGACAACTGGCTCACGGCCCGCCGGGCGATTCTCCGCAAGCCGATTGACCGGATGGGCTATGGCGGTTACCTGAGTCTGGCTTATAAATTTCCGGCTTTTGTAGATTACGTCGAGAAAATTACGGATGAGTTCAGAGAGATTCACGAGCATATCCTTCTGACCCAGCCATATACCGGTTTAAAGGTAGCCGTGCTGAACTGCTGGGGAGCCTTGCGCACATGGCAGGCTTTTACGGTGGCACACAGCTTGTACTCCAAACAAGCCTATTCCTATTATGGAATCCTTGAATCGCTGAGCGGAATGAATGTCGATGTGCAGTTTATCAGCTTCGAGGATGTGTTAAGTAAGGGGATTGACCCTTCCATTGATGTGATTATGAATGCGGGTGATGTCCATACGGCGTTTTCCGGCGGGGAGGTCTGGAAGAATTCCCGCTTAGTAGAGCTGCTCAGAGAATGGGTCTACGGCGGGGGAGGATTGATCGGGGTCGGGGAGCCTTCTGCGGTTTCTCATCACGGCCGGTTCTTTCAACTGGCGGATTGCTTTGGAGTGGATAAAGAACTGGGCTTCAGTCTGTCCACAGATAAGTATTTCTGCAAGCTGACCGAAGGGCATTTTATCACGGACAGTATTACGGAATTTAGCTTTGGCGAGAGCATGAAGAATGTGTATGCGCTGCATGACCGTGTTAGCATTCTGGAGTATTCCCATGGTGAAATCCATCTGGCGGCTAATCAGGCGGGTGAGGGCAGAGCGGTGTATATTGCCGGATTGCCTTATACCCCTCAGAACAGCAGACTGCTGATGAGAAGCCTGTATTATGCTGCCGGGAAGGAAGCGGATTTAGAGATATGGTACGCGGATAATCCGTCCTGTGAAGTACACGCATATCCGGAGAGCGGTACATATGCCATCGTCAACAATTCGCATGAACCGCAATCCACCACTGTCTATGATGGAGCGGGCAACACTTCGGCGGTGCAGCTTGAAGCCGGGGGTATTCTGTGGAAGGAATTTTAAGAAGCGAAGCAAAGCAAAGCGAACTAGAAAAATACAAAAAGGTAAAAGTAACGGAGGGGATTTTGGAACTGTAGGAGCGGTAGCGTCCGCCTGAGAGCTTTCCGTAGGAAAGCTGGCATCGTAAGCATAGGCTATGTTTGGATTTCTACCGTGGACAACGGTTTAAATCAGGAAATCCAAACATAACAGCGGCCGGAAGTCCAAACATCACCGCAGTTACGGCCCATACCCGAAATGAAGGATTTTAGTTCAAAAATACACATGTTGAAGAGCAAGGAGGACCGCACAGATGAACCAGACAGAAATTTTCAAGGTGAAGCCGTCCGGCAGGCAGCTGCAGTGGCAGAAGCTGGAGTTCTACGGGTTTATTCACTTCGGCATCAATACGATGCTGGGCATGGAATGGGGCGAGGGACATGAGGATATCAGTGTGTTCAATCCGTCCAAATTGGATGCCGGGGAATGGGTCTCGGTGTTGAAACGCGCAGGCATGAAGGCGGTCATTCTGACCTGCAAGCATCATGATGGGTTCTGCCTCTGGCCCAGCCGGTATACAGTGCATACCGTAGCCCGCACACCGTGGAGGGATGGCAAGGGAGATCTGGTCAATGACCTGTCAGAGGCATGCAGGGAGCAAGGGATGCTGTTCGGAGTCTACCTGTCTCCATGGGACCGGACAGAGCAAACCTATGGCGAAGGCAGAGCCTATGACGATTTCTATGTGCATCAGTTGACCGAGCTGCTGACGAATTACGGGAAGATCGGGTGCGTCTGGCTGGACGGGGCGAACGGTGAGGGGCCCAGCGGCAAAAAGCAATATTACGACTGGGACCGTTACTATGAGACAATCCGCAGGCTTCAGCCGGAGTGTGTGATCAGTGTCTGCGGCCCGGATATCCGCTGGGTGGGCAATGAAGCGGGACATACAAGACAAGAAGAATGGAGTGTTGTGCCCAAGCGGCTCCAGGATGCAGAAAAGATTGCAGAGAAGTCCCAGCAGGCCGATGATGGCGGGTTCTCGCGTTCTTTGAATTCGATGGATGAGGATTTGGGAAGCCGAGCAGCTATGGCGGCTTATGAGGGCGAGGACTGGGTGTGGTATCCGGCAGAGGTCAATACCTCCATCCGGCCCGGCTGGTTCTATCATGAAGAGGAAGATGGCCAGGTCCGAAGCGGCGGAGAGTTGTATGATATTTATCTGAATGCCGTGGGAGGCAATGCAACCTTCCTGCTCAACATTCCCCCGAATAAAGAGGGTGAGATTGTGGAAACAGACCGGAAGGCACTGGCGGATTTGGGTAATAGAATTGCCCGGCTGGAAGATGTTTCTCTAATGCAGCAGGCGACGGTTACCGCGTCAAGCTCTGCAGATACAGCGGCTCGGCTGGCGGATATTGAGGACGGTATATGCTGGAAGCCGGCGGAAGCTGACCGGGAGCCATGGGTCGAAATCGCATTCCCGAAAGCTGTTGATATGAACAGTGTCATTCTGCAGGAACAGATCATGGAGGGACAACGGGTAGAAGGGTTTGAGCTCTGGTGCGAAGTTCAGGGGGAATGGATCAAGGTGGCCGCAGGAACCATTATTGGCTATAAAAAAATCATCCGCCTGTCGGGGACGCGCGCAGACCGCCTGAAAATTGTGTTCAAGGAGTTCCGCGGATTTCCTACCCTGGCGCGGATAAATATAGTGAATACGGCATCGTGAACGGCAAGAACGGCAAGCTTGCTCCGGGCGATCCGCTCACCCGCGCTGAAGCGGCAGTCATTGTGTAGCGCATTTGGAAGCTGTAAGCACAGCTCATACACACGTTATCCTTTAATAGAAAACAGCCAGCCGCCGGTAAATTTCCGGCGGCTGGCTGTCTAGTTCATTCTAACAGACAATTATTTGCAGGCAAACGGATGTGTTTTTAAACGGACAGGATTATAATCATTCCATCGAGATGTTTCCGTCCATTTGAGTGTTTAAGGAGCCTGCCTATGAAGCCTGTTTCTTTCAATCTATTCGGACAACGCTTAACCATTCTGCCCAAAATCATTATCTCCTTCCTGGTTGTGCTTATCCCCATTCAAACACTCAGTCTGGTGATGAACCGTTCGAGTGTAAACAAGGTTCAGAACGAAATCCTGCAATCCAGCGCCTCCAATGTGCATTTCTATCTCAGCTCGCTGGAAACGGAGATCAACCGGATTCTCCGCCTGGAACGGGAATATATCAGCAGTGACGGTGATTTCCTCAAGGCGGGGGTCATTCCCGATTCGATGGACGATTATGAACGGGGCCAGACCATATTACGAATTGAGAACAAGCTCTCCATTCTCAAAAGCTCAAGCCCGTATATCAAGGATATCCGCATCTATTTCCCCAGTCTCGGCCGCACGATTTGGACAACAAGCTTCAGCAGCACCATCCCCGATGATGAGATCAGAGTGATAGCCGGTAAAGACAAGCGGACGCAATCTCCGTTTACTTTTGTGAATAATCGTCTGATTCTTGGAATGCTGTATCCGACCACAGGAAATGACATGATGTTTATGATAGAGGTAGAGCTGTCTATACCGCTATTGCAGCAGTCCATGGCACAAATGTCAGGCAAGAAAAATGCCGGCTCCATTCTCTTGAATGAACCTGAACAGTGGGTTATAGGGGATACGAACGATGAATCCATCACCCAATCGATCCGCCAATGGGTATCCGGACAACAGAAGCGTCAGACGGCAAGCGGAATGGACCGGATTGAAATGGACCATAAAATGTATCTGATATATTATGAGCAATCGGAGTCTCTTGGCCTCACACTTGTCCATTACGTGCCGGAGGCGGAAGCATTAGGTGTGTTGAAGCAGTACCAGAGCTGGTATTGGGTCATTACGCTGGTCTCTATTCTGATTGTTTACATATTTTCCTATGGAATCTTTCTGCTTATCCATAAGCCGATGCGGCGGCTGGTCAACTCTCTGGCACAGGTGGGGGAAGGCAATCTGGAGCTCCGCCTGCAGCACCGTTACAATGATGAATTTCAGGATGTATTTCAGCAGTTTAATACGATGGTAAGCCGGATCGGCACCCTGATCGGGGAGGTGTCGGAGCAGCAGACACGCTCTCAGCATGCAGAACTGAAGCAGCTCCAGTCCCAGATTAATCCTCATTTTTTATATAACAGTCTCTTTATTCTGCTGACGCTAATCCGGCAGGAAGACAAGGACAGTGCGGAGCGGCTGGTGCTTCACATGGGCAATTACTTTCGCTACATCACCCGTACCGGCGAGGATGAGGTGTCACTGGAGAACGAAATGATGCATACCCAGGCTTACGCAGGCATCCAGTCCTTAAGATTCCCGGATATTCAGATCCGCTGGGGTGAAATACCGGAGGCTTGCCGGACTGTCCGGGTTCCCCGGCTCATCCTGCAGCCTCTGGTAGAGAATGCATATCTGCATGGACTGGAGAAAGTGGAGGGACCTGGGCTGCTGCTAATTGAGGTGGAGCAACATGAGAAATTGCTGATCATTCGAGTAGAGGATAACAGCGGACATCTGAATCCGGAAATGATTGAGGAGCTGAACCACCGGCTGCACACGACCGCTCATTCGGGGGAAACAACCGGAATGTTCAATGTGCACCGGCGCCTGCAGCTCAGATATGGGCAAGCCTACGGTCTGGAGCTTGCAATAGGTCATGCGGGAGGGCTATGTGTAACGCTGCGTATCCCGCTCTAACCCTGCTATTGAAGGAGGATTTCATGAGTAAGTTATTGATTGTGGACAATGAGAAGATTATTGTGGACGGGCTGGTTGGGTATTTTCTGGATCTGAAGCTGGAAGGGCTGGAGGTGTATGGCACACATTCCGGCAAGGAAGCGCTCCGGCTGCTGGAAGAGACCAAGGTGGATATTGTGCTGTCCGATATCCGTATGCCTGGAATGAGCGGGCTGGAGCTTCAGCAGCAGGTATCCCAGCGATGGCCGCATTGCCGCATGATTTTTCTCTCCGGCTATGATGATTTTCAGCTGATCCAGCAGGCTATGCGCGGAGGGGCCGGTAATTATATTCTAAAGACCGAAGGATATGAGGTTATTGGGGCGGCAGTCATCGATGCGCTTCAGCAGCTGCAGGAAGCTGTCCGCTTCCAGAGCTTGATCGAGCGCTCCAGAGAGCAGTTTCGCTCCACACTGCCTTATATGGGCAAAGAGCTGATGAACCGTCTGCTGCAAGGCGACCCGGTCGCACTGACCCAGCGTGTGAAACAGTTCGAGCATCTCCAGATTCATCTGGACAGCCAATCTCCGGTGCTGCTGTTCCTCACACGTATCGATCACTGGCGGGGAATAACCGCCCCGTCTGACCGGGCACTGATCATCTATTCCATCCAGAATATCGCCGCAGAATATCTCCATCCGTTCTTGTCGTGCTATTCTTACCCTTATGAAGCTTCACGGATGATCTGGTTCGTTCAACCCAGAGAGGACGAGAGTCTTACGGAGACGGACAAGCTGCGGCGGCGTTCTCTGCTGTTCCTTCAGCATTCGCTGGAGGATATTCAGGCAGCTTGCCATCAACTGCTGAATATTACACTTTCCTTTGCTGTCGGCAATTCCTTCCACGAATGGGACGCACTGCAGGAGCCTTTCGAATCGCTGAAGCTGCTGCTGAACCGGGGGCTTGGCATCAAGGAGGAAGCGATTCTGCTCGAGACTGCGGATGCCGTCCATCCCGCTCCCGGAGAGAGCACTCCGAGACATGCACCGGCAATTTCCTTTCAGATACATAAATTGCAGGAGCATCTGGAGAATGGGGAGCGGGGAGAGTTCTACGATCTGCTTGGTTATATTCTCGGGCTGCCGGTACGGGCGGACGGAAATGAAGAGATGATCCGGCTGGAGGTTGCCTTATCACTCGGCGGGATGTATTTGTCAGCCATTAACCGTTGGGGGATCTGGCAGGAGATTGCCAGGCAGCTGGATCTGGATCTGCTCTTCCGTATAGGGGCAGAGAGGGATTGGAATGAATACAAAGCTTACTTTATTCAGCTGGCCGATGTGTTGTTTGCTTGCCGGACCCTTCAAAGTACGAATCAGGAGAATGACATTGTTGAGAAGCTGGAGCATTATATCAGCAGTCATTTAGCGGAGGATTTATCCATGACCAGGCTGGGCATGGTCTTCAACCATCAT
The DNA here is from genome assembly GCF_001909095.1 of Paenibacillus sp. P46E. Taxonomy (NCBI): domain Bacteria; kingdom Bacillati; phylum Bacillota; class Bacilli; order Caryophanales; family Paenibacillaceae; genus Paenibacillus; species Paenibacillus sp. P46E. The sequence goes on along the minus strand of NZ_LVYZ01000037.1, from coordinate 10,093 downwards.
CCCTATTATCTCTCCCGATTGTATAAGCAGACCACAAAGACTGGTCTGCTGGATTACATAACAGAGCTGCGGCTGAATAAAGCGAAGCTGCTGCTGCAAGAGAGTGACTTGCGTGTTCAGGAGGTTTCCCAAGCGGTCGGCTTTATTTCTGAAGGGTATTTTTACCGTTTTTTCAAGAAAACAGTAGGAATGACGCCAAGTGAATATCGCGAAAAGCCCAAACTGTAAATAAGACAGTTCATCTGTAAATTGAATAGTAGAGAGGTCTATTTCCCCCATGCTATGGTTATTTTGGCAACACCATTATTATAGAAATGGGTGATGACATTGAGTAGAAACGCATGGACGGGAAAAAGAAAGAGGGCCTCTTTGCTTCCAGCTGTGATAGCCTTAGTGCTGCTAGGGGCAACAACAGTGAATGCCGGTGACACCTGGCCGTTCACTGGTGAAAGCGCTCACGGAGCCAACCAGCCTAGTGTACATGGCTATACCAGCAGTCAAATTGCGAACTGGACCCCGCAAACGGATCCCGATTCTGCACTGCTCCGGTCCCGCGTGCCACTGCAGACCCGGATCGCCCCTTTTACGGCAACACAGGCGAATCAGACGCTGAATCCTAGTGTGCAAATGGGCACCATTGCCGGGGATTATGGAAATGCTTTCATTGAGAATGCCCCCTATACTAACAAGTTTGCCCAATACCATTTCAACTTCTGGCAGTACACCGATTATTACTCTTACTGGCACGGAACAGCCACCGCCTATACCCCTCCTTCCTATTACGACAGCCTGGCGCAGTCCAACTGGCAGGAGAAGTGGTTCGAGTTCGGGATGCTGAACATCCCGAATCCAACCTATACCGATGCCGCGCACAAGAATGGGGTTCTCTCCCTGGCAGGCATCTTCTTCTCCAATAATGACCGCGGTCAGCAGACGTATAAGCAGATGCTCGTTAAGAATGCCAGCGGCCAGTTCACGGTAGCCCTCAAGCTGATTGAAATGGCCCAATACTATGGCTTTGACGGGTTCTTCATCAACCAGGAAGAGCTGAGTCCAGATATCGCCGTCGCGGACATTCCGAATTACATCGCATTTATGAAAGTTCTGCAGGACGCCGGACTTTATGTGCAGTGGGATGATTCGGTCAATACCAGTACAGGTGCCAATACCTTTGCCCGCACCTTCAATGCCAATAATATTTCCTTCCTGTATAACGGCGGGAAGCAGGTATCCAATTCTTTTTTCTTCGATTACGGGATGACCGGCACACAGATTACCAATGCAATCAATTATCTTAACAGCTTCAATACCACCAATGGCACCAGCTATAACATTCTGAAGAATGGATTTGCAGGGATTGAAGCGGGCGCCAACCGCTGGAGCACCACGAACAGTTCGCAGCTGAGCAGCAAGCTGAGCGGAGGCGTGCCCAGAGTCAGCCTGTCTACACTCGGGGCAGATTTCGTACATTCCGGCCTGGATGAGGATATGGGATTGTCTTATCCGGTCAGCCACCGGTCAGAGAATAAATATCAGTGGATGACGACCTTGCGCGAGCAGCTGTGGTGGTCCGGTCCCAATGTTAATCCGAAGAACACAACACCATCATCCACCAATACAGTTACTGACGTTTACGCAGATAACCGTAACTGGCCGGGCGTAGCCTCGGTTATTGCCGAACGCTCGGTAATCGGCGGGAACAACTTCAGCACCAGCTTCAATACGGGACATGGGCTGTCTTACTATGTGAACGGAGCGGTCTCCAATACTGCAGAATGGTCTAACATGAGCTTGCAGGACATTCCGGTGACCTGGGAGTGGTGGCAGGATACAACCGGCAACCGGCTCGCTGTTGATTTTGACTATGGCCCTTCCTATGACCTTACCGGCACAACCCGGTTCAGCTATCAGCAAATCGGAGGCTACAAAGGCGGCAGTTCACTTGTGGTCAAAGGAAATCTGAATGCGGAGAATTTTCTCCGTTTGTATAAGACCGACCTTAGCGTAAATGCCAATTCCAAGGTGTCTGTTACCTATAATAAGCCTTCCAATAATGACACCTCGACGATGTATATCGGACTTGTGACGACAGCCAATCCGACTACTGTCGTCAAGATCGCTGTTCCCGGCAGCGGTAACAAGACCACTGGCTGGACTACTGCTGAGCTCAATTTGAGTGCCTATGCAGGCCAAAAAATCGCTGCGCTCGGACTTGTCTATAACCCCGGCTCCGCCGCCGTTGCCAATTATCAGATGAACGTCGGCCAGCTCCGTGTGTATGACGGATCAGCAGTTTCCCCGGCAGCTCCAACCGGACTTGCCATCGCTTCCGCTTATCCGGGTACCGGAGAAATGGTGCTCAACTGGGATATGAACACCAACTATGCCCAGGTCAAACAGTATAACGTGTATGTTAATGACATTTTTATGGGCGGCAAATATGACAGTATGTTCTATATTAAAAAATTACCTGCCCAATCAGGCACCATCAAGGTTGTTCCTGTAGGTGCTGACGGTAGTGAAGGAACGGCTGCGACCCTCGCCTACAACCTGAATAATGCGGTTTCGAATCTGAGCGCAAGCTCACAGTCGAATGGTGATTTGACCGTATCCTGGACGAATCCGGCCGGGGTGGCAGGCCCAGTCAAGGTAACTGTTAAATCATTGAACCAAATCACGACTCCGGCGGCTGTCTCAGCTCAAACCACAGTTGCCCAAGGAACGACATCCGCTACCTTCAACAATATGCCGGTAAACGGGGACGATTATGAGGTAACTGTAGCCATCGGCAGCAATCTGCCGGTATCCAAAAGCGGCAATTTCATTGATGTCGTCTGTGCTCCTTATGCCGAGAGCTGGTCATGGAGCGGGAATACACTGAATCTGCCTATGCCTACGACCCGGGATTGGCGTTATCTGTACGTGTATGAGAACGGAACACCAAGATCCTTCGACACTACTTACAGCAGCGGCAGCAAACCCCGTATCATCCGGGGGCGCACAACCAAGGCAAGCCTGAGCTTTACCTCCGCGGCTACTTCTGTATACGTGGTCATGGAAGACTATGCGGGCAATCTTTCGGCTCCGCTTACACTTAGATAGACGAATTCTAGGGAGGCTATAACATGCAAGTGAGCAAAAAGGTGACAGGAAGCAGTGGTCTAGCTCTTATTCTGGCCACGGTATTGGTGTTGTCAGGCTGCTCTGACAAAGAAGCCCAAGTGAACAATGAACCGAAGGCACAGGAAACAGCGGCCGGTACTGCCGGAGCCAATGCCGGCACCAATGCCCCTGCAGGACAAAAGGACGGGAAGTACGATCCTCCGATTGAGATTGTAGCGGCACAGCTGGCGGAATCCAACTGGGTATATGATTCCGGGGATGATATTAACAACAATGTGTGGAGCCGTTATTTCAGCGACACCCTTGGCATCAAGGTGAAGCTGGATTGGACCGCGGCCAAGGCAGAGGATTATACCAACAAACTGAATGTCATCATCGGCTCGGGAGATAATCTGCCGGATATGTTTCAGGTCAATTCCACTCAGCTGCAGCAGCTTGTTGAGGAGGGCCAGCTTGCTGATTTGACAGAAGCCTTTGAGCAATCTGCCAAGCCGTTCACCAAAGAGCTGATGAACAAGGACGGAGGCATCGGGATCAGCTCCGCTACTTTTGACGGCAAGCTTATGGCGCTGCCTAATCTGGCGGGAACCATAACCAATAATGATGTGATCTGGCTGAGATCGGATTGGCTGAAGAAGCTGGGACTGGCCGAACCTGCAAGCATCGGGGATTTGGAGGCTATCGCCGATGCCTTTGTGAACAAGGACCCGGATGGAAACGGCAAGAAGGACAGCTACGGGCTGGGCATCGCCCAGGGTCCGGTAATGACTGGAGGAGATGTTGCCGATCTCGGTGGCTGGTTTGCCGGATTTAAGGCCTATCCCGGAATGTGGGTGAAGGGCAGCGACGGCAAGATTGTCTATGGCGGCATTCAGCCTCAAGTCAAGGAAGCTCTGCTTAAGCTGCAGGAGCTGTACAAAAACGGACTCATCGACAAGGAATGGATTGTCAAGGATGGAGGCAAGCTGGGCGAGGATATCATTGGCAATAAGCTTGGCATGTGGTATGGCGGGAACTGGAATTCGCTCTGGCCCATTGATGTCAGTAAAAATGCCGATCTGGTCAACTTGAAGCCTTATTCCATCGTATCCGTAGATGGCAGCAAGCCTGTGGTTCAAGCGGTCAACCCAACGGTCAACTCCTATACGGTCATCCGCAAAGGATATGAGCATCCGGAGGCGGCTGTGAAGCTGCTGAATGAATTCCAGGAAAAAATGTGGGGAGCAACGTCCGAGAATGCCAAATTCGGAGCAAATATGAATGTTACACCGGTCGTCAGCTACTTTAAATATCCGCTCGTGCAATCCTGGCCGACCACCAAAGATATTCCCGATAATCTCGATGCAGTGGAAGCGGCGCTTGCCTCTGGAGATTCCTCCAAACTGAATTCCGAGCAGATCGAAGCCTTCAATGCAATTGAAGCTTTCAAAAAAGGAGATATTGCTAAGGGCTACGGCACTATGCGCCAATTTGACGCTTTTGCCATTATCAAAAAGGATAATCTGCCGAATCAGCTGAAATCCGAGTTTTACGGCGCGCCTACTCCAACGATGGTGACCAAAAAAAGCTCGCTGGATAAGCTGGAGCAGGAGGTCTTTACGAAGATCATTATGAATAAAGGCTCCGGTGAGGATTTTGACAAATTCGTAGCGGACTGGAACTCTCTCGGCGGTGACCAAATCACCAAGGAAGTGAATGATTGGAAAGCCTCACATTAAAAGAATATCGGTGAGCGGAGGGGAAGGATTCTTCCCCTTCGCCTATTCGAATGGCCTCATATCAATAAATGGATTGAGGGAGACGAAGAGTATGCGCTATCTGAGGAGTTTCAAAGAACATACAATCCTGCACCTGATGCTGCTTCCCGCTATAATTCTCGTGCTGGTCTACTGCTATTATCCTATGGCCGGCATTGTGATAGCGTTTGAGAAGTTCTCAGGATTTAAGGGGATGCTCCATTCCCCCTGGGTGGGCTTCGATAATTTCACCTATGTGTTTAAAATGCCGGAGTTTCTGCCGGTGCTGCGAAATACGGTACTGATCGCCGTGATGAAAATGATTGGGAATTTGATAGTGCCCATCATCATTGCCCTGCTGCTCAACGAGGTGGTGCACACTTTTATCAAAAAAGGCGTTCAGACCCTGATCTATCTTCCCCACTTCCTCTCGTGGGTCATTCTGGCTGGGATTCTGAAGGATATTCTTTCGCCATCGTCCGGTGTGGTCAATCAGGTGATTGCCTTCTTCGGGTTCAATCCGGTGTTCTTTCTGGGGGATAATCAATGGTTCCGATTTGTACTGGTAGCTACCGATATCTGGAAAGAATTTGGCTTCAATACGATTGTTTATCTGGCAGCACTTACCGCAATTAATCCTTCCCTGTACGAAGCCGCACTGATGGATGGTGCCTCGCGATGGAAGCAGACGCTGAATGTGACCCTTCCGGGGATATTGCCGATTATTATTCTCCTGGGGACACTGAGCCTGGGCAATGTGCTGAATGCAGGCTTTGACCAGATCTTCAACCTGTACACACCTGCCACCTATTCTTCGGGAGATGTGCTGGATACACTGATTTACCGCATTGGGATTGTTGATGCCCAGTACAGCGTATCTACAGCTATCGGACTATTCAAATCGCTGATTTCGCTATTCTTCATTTCGAGCTCCTATTATCTGGCCTATCGCCTGGCGAATTACCGAATCTTCTAATCAAAGGGGTTCCTGATATGTATAAACGTTCAAAATCCCGGATGCTGTTTATGATCTGCAATTATGTCTTCCTGATCGCCTTATCAATCGTTTGTCTCCTGCCTATGCTCAATGTGCTGGCGGTCTCCTTTAGTTCTTCGGGCGCGGTAAGTGCAGGTCAGGTCAACTTCTGGCCGGTGGATTTCAATCTGCACTCTTATGCAGTCGTGATGAAGTACGGCACATTCATGCATTCCCTGTTCAACTCAGTCGAACGGCTTGTGCTCGGCTCTGTGCTGAGTCTTTTCATCTGTGTCCTTACCGCTTACCCGCTCTCCAAGGAAAACGATAAGTTTCCCTGGAGAAGCATTTATGCATGGGTTTTCGTCATTACCATATTGTTCAACGGCGGTCTGATTCCTTCCTATCTTGCAGTAAAACAGACGGGGCTGCTGGATACGATTTGGGCTCTGGTTCTCCCTGGTGCCGTTAACGTGTTCAATGTCATTCTAATCCTGAATTTTTTCAGGGGGCTGCCTAAAGAGCTGGAGGAATCGGCCCTGATGGATGGTGCGAACCATTTGACCGTGCTCTTCCGCATCTATCTGCCCGTTTCCCTTCCTTCGCTTGCGACTGTTGCGCTGTTAACGATGGTATTCCATTGGAATTCCTGGTTCGACGGACTGATCTATATGAAAAGCCCGGAGCATTATCCGCTCGCGACTTATCTTCAAGCCGTTACAATAGATGCCAATTCGCTGAAAAATATGAAAATGCAGGACCCGGATACCTTGAAATTCGTGTCGGACCGTACGGGACGGGCAGCACAGATCTTCCTTACAGCGCTCCCTATCCTGCTTGTTTATCCATTTTTACAAAAGTATTTTGTGAAGGGTCTCGTACTCGGCAGTGTTAAAGGATAACTCCAGGAAAGGGAGGTCAGAGAAGCTTATGAGTGACAAGTCTAATCAGTGCTCTCCCCGGGAACGGGCTGAGCATCTGCTGGGACAGATGACCTTGGAAGAAAAGGCTGCACAGCTGGTTCAGCCTTTCGGCTGGCAGGCTTACGAACATACCGAAGGGGAGATTACTCTTACTGAGGATTTCAAACGTCAGGTAGCGGAGACGGGCATCGGCTCGCTCTACGGCATGCTCCGCGCAGATCCGTGGACCGGAGTGACCCTGGCCAGCGGGCTGTCCCCGCGCCAGGGGGCGGAGGCAGTGAATGCCATTCAGCGTTATGCCATCGAGAACTCACGCCTTGGCATCCCGATCCTGATCGGGGAAGAGTGCTCGCACGGCCATATGGCCATCGGGGCGACCGTATTTCCGGTTCCGCTGTCACTGGGCAGCTCGTGGGATGTGGATCTGTACCGGGAGATGTGCCGGGCGGTGGCACTGGAAACCCGGAGCCAGGGAGGAACGGTGACTTATTCGCCGGTGCTGGATGTCGTGCGCGATCCCCGCTGGGGCCGGACGGAGGAATGCTTTGGCGAAGATGCCTACCTGATCAGCGAACTGGCGGTGACCGCCGTGGAGGGGCTGCAGGGAGAATCGCTGAGCAGCCCGGATAGTGTGGGCGCTACACTGAAGCACTTTGTCGGCTACGGCAGCTCCGAGGGCGGCCGCAATGCCGGTCCGGTGCATATGGGCTGGCGCGAGCTGCTGGAAGTGGATTTACTTCCGTTCAAGAAGGCGGTGGAAGCAGGCGCGGTGTCCATTATGCCCGCCTATCATGAGATTGACGGCGTACCCTGTACGACGAATACCGCACTCCTGGAGGAGATTCTCCGGGGGGCTTGGGGCTTTGACGGCCTCGTGATTACCGATTGCGGCGCCATCGAAATGCTGGCCGCCGGCCATGACGTCGCCGAGGACGGTTTGGATGCGTCGGTGCAGGCCATCACGGCAGGCATCGATATGGAGATGTCCGGCGTCATGTTCGGAGAACATCTCGCCAGTGCTGTCCGCAGCGGTAAGCTGGCGGTGGAGGTTCTGGACCGCGCCGTGCAGCGGGTACTGGAGCTGAAGTTCAGGCTCGGCCTGTTTGAGCAGCCGTACGCCGATCCGGAGGCGGCCGAAAAGTTCATCGGCAGCGCGGAGCACCGGGAGCTGGCCCGGAAGCTGGCTGCGGAGAGCATCATTCTGCTGAAGAATGAAGGCGGGACGCTGCCGCTGGCGGGTAACGGCAGTATGGGCGTGGGCAGCGGGAGTGGCAGCAGGAATGGCGTCGGCAATAGCCTGAATGGCAGCGTCAGTACGGGTGGCACCGGCAATAGCGGGAGTGGCAGCGTCAGTGCGGGTGGCACCGGCAGCAACCTGGGTGGCGGCGTCAGTGCGAGCGGCAATAGCGGCAGCGGGAGCACCGGCAAGGTGGCGGTCATCGGCCCGAATGCCGATGCACCGTACAATCAGCTGGGCGATTATACCTCGCCCCAGCCGCGGTCCAGCATCGTCACCGTGCTGGATGGGGTCCGCAGCAAGCTTGGAGCAGAGCGGGTGCTGTACGCCCCCGGCTGCCGGATCAAAGGCGACGACAGAGAAGGCTTCGAAGCCGCCTTGGCCTGCGCCGAGCAGGCTGATACTGTGGTCATGGTGCTCGGGGGTTCAAGTGCCCGCGATTTCGGCGAAGGCAGCATCGACCTGAAGACCGGAGCGTCAAAGGTGACGGAGCATGCCTGGAGCGATATGGACTGCGGCGAAGGGATTGACCGGATCTCGCTGGCCCTCTCAGGTGTGCAGCTGGAACTGTTCAAGAAGATTCATCAACTGGGCAAGCCGGTGGTTGTGGTCTATATCAATGGCCGTCCGGTGAGTGAGCCCTGGATCGAGGAACACGCGGCTGCCATTCTGGAAGCCTGGTATCCCGGCCAGGAGGGCGGCCATGCGGTGGCAGATATTCTGTTCGGAGACGTGAATCCTTCCGGCCGGCTGACCATCTCCTGGCCGAAGGATGTGGGTCAGCTTCCGGTGTACTACAACGGCAAGCGTTCACGCGGCAAACAATATCTGGAAGCCGATTCGCAGCCCCGCTACCCGTTCGGGTTCGGACTGAGCTATACGAGCTTCCGCTACTCGGAACTTCAGGTGGAGCCGCAGGCAATTACGGCAGACCAAACCGCAACGGTACGGGTCACCGTGACCAACACGGGGGAACGGGAAGGCGCCGAGGTTGTCCAGCTCTATATTTCCGACGTGGCGAGCAAGGTATCCAGACCCGCGAAGGAACTCAAAGGCTTCCGCAAAATCACGCTGGCTCCGGGCGCTGCGCAAATCGTAGAATTTGAAGTCGGCGCGGAGCAGCTGCAATATATCGGCCCGGAGGTTCAGCCTGTCGTGGAGCCGGGAGGATTCAAGGTGCTGGTGGGTCCTCATGTCAATGAGGTACTGGAAGCCGCACTCGAGGTAACGGAGGGGTCACGTAGAACGGAGGGGTCACATGGAACGGATTAGAAGATTCATCCGCGAGCTGTCCGAGCGGCAATGGCTGGAGCAGCAGGCGCTGGAGGGCTGGGACATTCAGGCTTCGGTCTATACCGTGCCGGGTCAATATGACGGAATGCGGCCGTATACCGAAGGCGGAGATTTCAATCTGTTCCCGAGTGTACAGGGAACCACGTATTTTTTTCGCCGTACACTGGAAATTCCTGTGGAATGGCAAGGGCAGCGTACGGGGCTCATATTTGAGTCGGGCGGCGAGGGCCTGCTGCGGGTGAACGGGGAATCCCGCCAAGGCCTCGACCGGAACCACACCTTTGTAACCCTGGAAGCCTCGCCGGACGGCCGGCCGCTGGAGCTGGAGATCGAATTGTTTGATCCCATTCCCGAGCCGGTGGACCCGCTGAATCAGCAGGCGGTCATCCAGCCGCCGATCCGGGCCATCCGCACCTGGCTGGTACGGGTCAATGAACCGGTGCAGAGCCTGATGTACACCGCCGTCATCGTCCGCGATGCGGCGGTCCTGCTGCCCGAAGCGGATATGCGCCGCGCGCGGATGCTGGAAGCCTTGTACCGGGTGATGGATGAATATTTGAATTTGGAAGAGACAGCGGTACGTGAAGGCAGTGCTGTAGCGGCCCTGGAAGCGACGCTGCGTACAGATATCGCAGGGATTGGCGGCAATGCGGAAGGCACCATTCATATGGTTGGCCAGTCGCATATCGACATTGCCTGGCTGTGGCCGGCGCGGGAGACCGTGCGGAAGACCAGCCGGACCTTCTCTACCGTCAATGCCTTAATGGACGAATACCCGGACTATCAATTTGCCCAGAGCCAGCCG
>NZ_LVYZ01000036.1:0-120475 GCF_001909095.1 Paenibacillus sp. P46E | reverse complement strand
TATAAATATTTATCATTACTTATAGTAAGTTTATGATATAATGAATGCGGAGGTGATTGATATGGATGATTTCGAAATGTGTCCGCGCTTTGAAAAAGCGGTAGATATGCTTAGCAAACGCTGGGTTGCGCTTATAGTATTCGTACTTATGAAAGGTCCCCGCCGTTTTGGTGAAATTGAGGGCTGCCTTTCCAATCTTAGCGGCAAGGTATTGTCCGACCGTTTAAAGGAAATGGAGAACGAGGGCATCATCCAGCGCACTGTGTATCCTGAAATGCCTGTACGGATTGAATACTCTCTGACCAGCAAAGGAATTGCACTCGCACCCATCCTTGGTGAAATTGGCAACTGGTCTACCGATTGGATCGAGATCGGTGCAAACAAGTGATGTCCGGTCTGCAGCCTAAATAGCGCCTTGACGGTTCCATCTTAGGAATCCATCAGGGCGCTATTTGTTGTATCCATTAGTGAAAGTACATGTTACAAATCCTTATGCTGAAACCGCAGCAGTCCTATCGCAAATACCACAACCGTATACAGAACGGCATACACCACAAAGGAATCCGAAGGAACGGAATAAAAGTCTAATAGGGGAAAGGAGCTTGTATCCATATTAACCATCCCTCCCAAATCTTTCAGGCTGAAAAGCTCCGCTGTCATTTTTTGCTGAAGTCCGTCTGCCGGCATGAGAAGAGACATGATCCCCGTGAGATTATGCAGTGTATGGATTGCTTCCTCCTTCAAGCCTAGCGAACTGCTCAATTTATCGATCATCCCTCCAAGCCAGCCTGCTCCATAGAGCATGGTCATGAAAACCCCGTTGCCAAGTGCCGAGAATAAACCCGATCCAAGCATGGAAAAGCTGATCAGCAACGGTACTAGAGAAGCAAAGAGCAGAAAAGCTTTTATAAGCGCAGCGCTGTCTCTTGGGATAGAAGCATGTGCATCTGCTATCAGCAGAATCGCTGCAAACAAAAGAAAAGCATAGAGAATTCCTAAGGTGACATACCCAAGCCAGCGCCCCAGATACCATTTCCACCGCGGCAATGGGCGAGGCAGTAATGCTTGCATGATCCCCTGTTCCGCTTCTCCCGCAATGGAGGAGAAAGAACTAAAAATAGCCAGAAAGGCAATAACAAAAGCCCCGAAGAAAAACCCCATGGTCAAAATAAAAGTGCCTGTCGTAAAGCTTTCAATCAGGTTTCTTCCATTCATAACGCTGGTTGCCCTTCCAGATTCGCTGCTCCCGACAATAGCTGCAACGAACCAGAACGCAATCAGAAAGATGGCAGTCATAACCAGAGTCATGAGCATCACTTTCTTCCGCAGCAGTTCTTTCCAGGTCATTCCCAGTATGGTTCTCATTCCTGCTCCCCCCTATGGCTGAGCCCGGATACAGCATCCAGGAACCATTCTTCCAGTCGTTCTTTTTTTCGCGAAACCTCAAATAAGGTCATACCCTGTTCAATCATCAGTGAATTTAACCAGCCCACTTGTTCTTCACTCTCAACTTCCGCCTCCAGCCACACAGTGCTTCCTTCGATGGCAGAAGTCACAATGATGCCCTCTTCATCCTGATTCCTGTCTACCGCTGCCTGACTGATCTGCAATCCCGTATGATTCTTCAACCAAGACAGCAAAAAAGGCGAAAATCCGCCCACTTTAAAATGCCAGCTTGTTCGCTTGTTTAATATTTCTGAGACTGTGCCGTGCCGCAGGATCTCGCCGTTATTCAGCAGCGCCATCCGGTCGCACAGCACCTCAACATCCTCAAGCAGGTGAGAGTTGAGAAAAATGGTGATACCCCGCTGCTTTAGACTTTCCAATATAGTCCTCACTTCCATACGGCCGATTGGATCAAGTGCCGATGACGGCTCATCCAAAAAAACAAGCTCCGGATCATTCACAAGTGCGCAGGCTAGACCCAGCCTCTGCTGCATTCCCTTGGAGTAATACTTCACACGGTCACGGCCCCGCAGTCCTAATCCAACCTCCTTCAGCAGCTCTGGTATTCTGCGGTCTGCTACAGACTTTTCAATATTGCATAATCTGGCATGGAGTCTAACTACTTCTTCTCCACTCAGCCATTCCTGGTACCGGTAAAGTTCCGGCAGATAACCTATCTTGGACTTGGCTGCAAGAGTTCCAATCGGATGTCCAAAAAGAGCGGCACTTCCACTGGTCGGACGAATTAAGCCTGCCAGCATTTTAACAAAGGTGCTTTTACCGGCACCGTTGGGACCGAGGAAGCCGAAGGCTTCCCCTTTCTCAACAGTAATAGTTACATCTCTGCAGCCGCGTCCGTTACTGTATTCTTTAGTCAGTAATTGCGCTTGAATTGCGGGTACATTCATTGCGTGATCAACTCCTGGAGCTGCTTCATGAATTTCTCTTTGTCCTGATAGAGTGAACCGCCGGAAAAGTCGAACAGCTGCCCATTATTCACCCATGTAGCACTATAAGTAGGCCCATCTCCATACTCCATAGTTTCCATGATAATCTTTATACCGTTCACTTCAATCTGCTCGGAATGATTCCCTTTGATCACAGGCATAGGCAGGTCTCCGGCCAGAATACTGCTCTGCTGCAGACTGGACTTCAGTTCATCCGGGAGAAGCGGGAAGTCAATGACAGCCCGTACAGCCTCTTCCATGTTAATTGAAGGATCAACATTCACCACAGGCGTATTCATCTGCATCAGATTCGCCCAGTGATCATCCGTAGAAAAATCATAGCTTACGGATTCTGGAACCGATAGCGTGAGCGGCTTGCCGTCAATGGATTCTGGCAACAGCTCTTTCGCCCCCAGACGTGTCAGCGCCTTATTTACCTCATCCACCTTGAGAGTTAGTGTAATTTGCTGTGCGGAGTTTATATATACGTTCTTAACCTTATCAAAAGCTCCACCGGTCAGCGCAGGGTAGCCCAATTTATCCTGCAATGCATTTATTGGCACCATTCCGCTTAACGTACCAGATGAATAACTGAATGAGCCGAATTTGTTAACAGCTTCATTAATATTGTCTTCCCCGCTGACCTGATAGAACAAATTCCGCAGATCATCTTCATTGACAGCCGTTACTTCCTGCATTCTGAATTGACCCAATATGGCGGCCATGGCCGTATTGCCTACAGGTGTGGCAAGTATGGCTGCAAATATGGCTACGCCCGCTGCAGCAGTTGCCCATTTCCGGCGGCGGTTCATGGCAAACCGCCGCGGCTTCCGAGTATTAGTTTTCGCTTGTGCTCCGGCGGCGTCCACTGGACTCACTAAAGGCTGCACCTCTTTCTTCCTATCACTTGATTCCGCTATGGATGCCGCATGATCATCTTCTATGCTAATCTTTTTGACATCCTGCCCCCATGATGCCCATACCGGATTCACCGGCTCAGCAGCAAGCTTATTCTGCATCTTCGCCCAGGCTTCGTTTGTAAGTTGTTTATCGGAATCATATTTCAAAGGATTGGTCATTGGATGGTTCCTCCTAAAAGTTTGATGTTCATTAACTGCCTGGATTCGCTTCGTACGCGAATCAATCGGTCTGCGGGTATGAATTAACCGCCTGCTGTTTCAGCTTATGGGTTGCCCGGTTAAGCAGTGTTCCGACAACCGGAGGATTTATGCCAAGCTGTCCGGCAATCTCCGAATAGCTGTAGCCCGAGTAGCGCAATAGCAGCGCCTGTCTGTCTCTCTCGGGCAGACCATCCAGCCAAGTCCGGACATCCTCCTGGTCCAGCTTGTTGAGTACAGTCTCTTCACCGGAAGGCGGAGCTGCCTCGGCACTGAACAACAGCTCATGCTTATCCTGGAGCCGACGCTCTCTGGCCTTTTTGTTCAAATAGTCATATCCGATCCGGGTGAGCACTCTATGGAGCCAAGCACCCAGTGCATTCGGATCATCCGGCGGGTTGCGGTATAGTCTGAGAAACACATCCTGGGCTAAATCGTCTGCTGCCGACTCATCCCGTACAAGCGCCGCCAACTTTCGCCGCACCACCGGATAGTGTTCATAAAATATAGTTCGAAACATTTCAGATTCCGGAAATTCCATTGTGTAAATCCTCCTTATCAGCTGCAGCTATAAGTAAGACGAACGCCATAACGATTTTGTATCAGAGTTAAGTACAATTATCTTAACATTTCTAATTTATTGTATTTGAAAACGCAAAAAGCAGTATCTCAATAAGTAGAAACAAGACGAATAAACCCCGCTAGATTAGTACCAGCAGGGTAATGTTTATGTAATCACATTTATGACGTCATCTATCTTGATCTAACAGCATCCTTATTTTATTTATCCCCCCGTCCTGCCTTCATGTCTGCACTATACATTTTTTCTGCTTCTATGGGACTTTCTTTTGCTGTCAAATGGTGTGGAATTACCCTGGAAACCTGGACCGGACCGCCGAATACAGCCGACCTATATTTATCCACATGCTGCTTGGGCAAAGGGCGGTTATAATACCCGGGTACATATTTATTTATCATTTCCTGAAGCACATGAGTGGCTTCGTCCAAATCCGTAACCGGCTCTGCTTGTCCAAAGATCATTACACTCATATAAGCCGTATCTGTTTTGGCAGGCACCGGATCCGTGATAGTTCCGTAGGACTCACATACGGTAAAACAAACCTCTGGATTTTCCTTCATGACCTGATTGCGTCTTCCATCTCCGGCCCCATGAAAATAGAGCTTCCCCTGCGTCCATACATAATTTAGCGGTACGACATATGGAAGATTCCCGTCAACCAATCCCAGATATCCCGTTTTCGCTTGCTGTAGGAAACGATCAATTTTCTCTTGATCCACACATTCTCTGATTTTGTAACGAACTATATCCATTTGCATTATTCTCCCTTCCATTCTTAAAGATTCGCAACGATCAAATTGTAAATACCTGTGTTATTACGGTAGTATATCAATGAATGGATTGCATTAAAACATCCAAACATTACAGTTATAAACAATCCATAATAAATGTTTCAGGAGTAAATCTTCTTTTTGGGGGTATGTTCGATGATGAAAGTAATACGTAATGATAAAAGACCCATTTGGCAGCAATTGCTCGATCAAGCCATTCATAATATCACAAACGGAATCTGGGCCCCGGGAGAATTGCTAATTCCCTCCCGCGAACTCGCTCACATGGTAGGTGTCTCTCGCTCAACGATACAGATCGTCTATGAAGAGTTGCTAAGTCGAGGCTATACGGTTACATCTCGCAGAGGAGGAACGCGAGTTAGTACATGGAATCTATTCACCGAGTCAACGAAGGAAATAATAACAGATGGCCCCATTCCCCCCTCACTTCCCTTGTTGAACTCAGCGGTTGATCAGCTACATGGCTGGTTCAGAGGCAAAGAACAGTTGAAAGTGGATATTGACTTTAATCCACACGAACCCTATTTGGATGAGCAATTTCAAAAAAATTGGCGACAATCACTCATTCATGCATCCGCTGAAATGGATTTATCAAACTGGGCTTACGGTGATCCCTATGGGTTCACACCATTACGTGAGCAAATCCAGCGGTATTTGTCCCTTGAACGTGGAATTCATATCCAAACCAATCAGATTCTGTTAACCTCTGGAGCTCAGCATAGCATTGACTTAATCGCACAGTCGCTTTTAGCAGATGGGGATACTGTCTCAGTAGAAGATCCTGGTTTTCCAGCTGCCTGGATGGCGATGAAATATCGGCGTATGAATGTAGTCCCTGTTCCCGTTGATGAATATGGTCTTGTGGTTGAGCGTATTCATCCCCAATCCAAACTAATCTTTGTGACACCTTCACACCAGTGCGCCGTCGGAGTTGTTATGTCGGAGCCACGCAGGCAACAATTGCTGCATAAGGCCACTAAAGATCAATTGTGGGTCATTGAAGATGATTATGATAGTGAATTTCGATATCGTGGAGAACCACTTCCAACGCTGTTTAGCCAAGCATCTCAGAATACCTTGTACCTGATGAGCTTTTCAAAAATGATTGCTCCAGGTATTCGTATTTCAGCTATCGTTGGATCTGTGAAGGCCATTGCCCAGCTGCCTAAGGTACAGGAGCTGACCTACCGTCATCTGCCGATTATGGATCAGCTAACGCTAACCCACTTCATCAAGAATGGGCATTTTATGCGCCATATGAGAAGAGCCAGAAATGTGTACCGGCGAAGACACGAAGCGATGACCAAGGCTATTATGGCTAGTGGTTTAGGAGAGCGTTTCACACTAAGTGGAGTAGAAACAGGATTGCATATGTTACTAGAAGCTGAAGAGTCATACGACGAAGAAACCGTCACAACGTTAGCCCTTCAACAGGGGATACGTATATACCCGCTTGGACCCTATTGTTTGGAGAGCAAACGAAAGGGATGGGTGTTGGGGTTTGCACAAGTAGATGAAGCATCCATTGAGAAGGGGATTCATTGTCTTGCGAGTTTGATCTTATAGGGTCAGAATTAAGCTTATATAAACGTGTTACTATTTGTGATACGATTCCCTGCACTGTCTGTAACGGCAAGCTTTTAGGGCCATCCGTTAGGAATGACCCTTTCTTTGATCTTGTTTTATTTATAACTTCCTTGCCCATAGAATAGCGCGATTTGTAGCTTCAACATTCGGCTCCGGAATCGGGTCACCGGTATAATTTTGATAGGTACACTCAATGGTAAACCCGGCATCTGATAGCCAATCGTAAACTTGCGTTAACGTAGGAATGTGCTTATACCAACGCTTTGGTAAAATGATCTGCTCACCGCTATTTGTGGTGAGCTCCCAGTGACCAGTTCCCGTACAAATCTGGGTTATAGGGTCATACACACTCCCATAGCTAACACTTTGGCCTGTCGTACCCAATTCGTCTGTCCCTATGAAAGAGCTACTCACGTTCAGCCTATTGAACCGGGCTGCTGGATCATATTGAAGGTCAAAATCAATATAAAAATGTCCACCCGTGCGAAGCGCGGCCGCAGCATTATTAATAAGAGTCTTTTGTGCATCTTTGTAATCGATCTCGCATTCAATGTTAATCAGGACATTACCTGCCATGACTACGACATCATAACCGACACCCCATCCGGCAATTACTGCATCAGCTTGGTAACAGCGAATATTCGTTAAACCCGACATCCGGCGATAACATCGCAGGAGCATATGTTCATCGGTATCAAAGCCTGTAACAAAATGATTCGCCTTTGCTAGAGGAACACAGATCCTACCACCACCACAGGCAACTTCAAGTATATTTAGTGGTTGATTGTCTGTTTGCTCAGTAAGTACTTTCAGCAGAAAATCCACGTCGTGAGTTTGGTTTTCAAACTGTTCAAACACACTAGCATACCAATGTTTTGCGATAAACTCTCTATTCACAGGTTTACCTCCATTTTTTATAGGAGGGTTAAATTATAGTCACCCTCCAAGAAACAAAGCAGGTGGACAAATCTGTCATATTTAATCATCTAATATCATCCTTTCATCGTTTAATGGAAAGTGGATAAATAAATAATGTATTTCTCTTTGATTATGACCAGGAATTATTTTACATACAATGTAAAGATTATTTATACCTATTTCCATCCGTGGAGAGATTTACTCATGCTCATGCGACGGAACGTAAGAAGAGAACCGCCAGTGACAACGTTCGAATTCACTTTAAGAATATCCCCGATCCTGAAATTACTAAGAACCCGCATAACCATTGTGGTTGTGCGGGTTCTTGGTTTATATCTGATCATGGAAAACATGATGATGAAGAAAATGAAACCCAACAATACATTGACGTTTAAAACACCCTATTTTTACAGGAGTTTCTTGATGTCATCCTTGATTTGCTCCGATTGCGGTCCAAATACGATTTGCACCGCACCCTGACCCAATCTCATTACCCCCGATGCACCAAGTTGCTTCAGCGCGGCGTCTTTAACTGCTTTCTCATCATTCACAATCAGCCGCAATCGTGTAATACAGGCATCAATGTTGCGGATGTTGGACGGTCCGCCGATATTCTCCAGGATTTTGACTGCTCTGGAGGATGCGGAGATTTTTGCTCCACTCACATCAGCCTCCAGGATTTCGTCATCAGCATCATCCTCACGCCCTGGTGTTTTCAAATTGAACTTCACAATAACAAAGCGGAACAAGACATAATATAGTACGAAGAACGCAAGTCCGACCGGAAGCAGGACCCAGGCATTGGTGGAAAGCTTTAGATTCGTCAGGTAATCAATCAAACCCGCAGAGAAACTAAATCCAAGTCTTACATCCAGAAAATACATTAAGGCCATGGAAAGACCGGTTAAAAGCGCATGCACCAAGTACAAAAGCGGTGCGACGAACATGAAAGAGAACTCCAAGGGTTCGGTAATACCGGTAAGGATGGAGGCGATAGCTGAACCAATAAATATCGAGGCCACCATTTTCTTTTTTTCAGGTTTTGCTGTATGGATAAAGGCCAATGCAGCCCCCGGCAAAGCGAACATCATAATTGGGAAGAAGCCCGTTGTGAACATCCCTGCGCTTTTATCACCTGCTAGGAAACGCCATACATCACCATGGATAACCTCCCCGGCAGCATTTGTGTAATCACCAAGCTGAAACCAGGCAATGGTGTTAATTACATGATGCAGACCGATGGGAACAAGCAGACGGTTTGCTGTACCGAAGACGAATGCCCCAAAAGCGCCAAGACTTACAACCCAGTTACCGAAATTACTGATTACATCCTGCACCGGACTCCAGATCATACCGATCAGGACAGCCAGGACCATAGTCGATGCAGCTGTTATAATCGGAACAAAACGTTTGCCGGCAAAGAATCCAAGCCAATCCGGCATTTTGACATTATGATATTTTTTGTACAGGAAAGCTGCCCACGCCCCGGCAAAAATACCGCCAAGCACGCCCATATCCAGTACAACATCATCTCCAATGAAACCGAAGGTGGCCGGTACAATACCCAATATTTTCGTAAGTACCATATAGGCAATCAATGCGGACAAGGCAGCTACGGCATCTCCTGCAAAACCGATAGCAACACCAACAGCAAAGATCAATGCCAAATTTCCAAAGATGGCGCCTGCACCAGCGTTCAGAAAGGGGGCAATATACTGATTCAGAAAACCTCCAATGGCACTGCCTAAATGTAAATCCTTTTCATAATCGAGCAATCCTAATCCTTGCAATATCGCCGCCGCCGGCAGTGTAGCTACCGGAAGCATTAATGACTTACCCAATTTTTGCAGAAAAGCCAACATTCCAATCATCCCCTTGTCTCGTATTTTACTTCGCTAAACATGAACCTGTATGCTTAATTACCTGGATGCCACAGTCAGAATAATGTCTTTGCCGGCAGCAGCCGGACCATATTGGTAATCCATTTCAAAATCCGTTTCTCCGTTGCTGGTTACAATAATAGGTGTTATGGTCTGATAGCCTGCCGCCTGTATGAAAGCGGTATCAAATTCAATCAGTGTCTGCCCTGCTTTTACTTCATCCCCGATGGTAATATGACTGATGAATCCGCTCCCTTTCAGGCTTACGGTATCCACTCCGATATGCAGCAGCAACTGGAGTCCGGATGAATGTTCAATAATCACGGCATGATTGGATTTGACCACATGGGCGATTTTTCCGTCAAAAGGGGCCATTAATCTCCCCTCACTAGGTTCTATAGCTATTCCTTTTCCCATATGTCCACCTGCGAAGGTTTCATCCGGCACACCTGATAATGGAACGGCCTTGCCGCTTACCGGAGCATAAATCTCCAGTGTCTTCACTTCAGTAGGGCACTTTTCTTTTTTCGATTTCCATTTAGCAAACATTGCTTCTCTCTCCTCACTGTTGCTGTTTGTCTAAGGTCTGGAACAAACGCCGCAAATGCATAGCGAGGAAGCAGATTTCTTCTTCCGGAACTTCTGCACCCAGGGATTCCTGCATGACCTTGCCCATTTTTTGGGCCAGCTTGTATTCCTCTTTGTATTCTTTCTGAATATGCTTTACGAACGGATTGTCGATGAGCGAACCCTGCAGAATCCGTTCAATCGTAAATCTTAGATGAATCATCAGCCGAATGTGGTTCATACTGCCATGTGCAAAGGTTAGCTGACGTTCTTCCCGAATCATATCCAGCAACTCGCTGACGATATTTGAGGCTTTCACCAACTGGCCAACCGGCACATTACTGACCGCAGAATATACGTGATAAGTTAGAAATCCCACTTCGTCTTCTGGAATCTGAACCTGGAACTCCGCGCTGATTTTTTCTGCAGCCCTGTAAGCGATCTCAAATTCCTTAGGAAAGGACATCTTGGTCTCCTGAAGGAACGGGTTGACAATGTCCATTCCGTTCCGGAGACGGTAAATGGTGAACTGGATATGGCTGGGGAGCGCCAAATAGATCTTGTCATTCAACTTGCCGGAAAATTCAAGGGCAATATCCGCAATAATATCATCCGTAATTCTCATCACTTTGGGATCTATATCTTCAAGCAGAATCTGATATTGACTCCATTCCTCACGATCCTCCAGCCGGAATAATTTCTCAATCCGCTGGTCATTCGCATCAATGATTCCTGAATCTTTCACCGCAAATCCAATCCCTTTGCCAATAATCACATATTCTTTACCCTTTCGGCCTCCTTGCACCATCACTACGTTATTGCCGATCACCCGCAGTACCTCAAATTGCTCATTTTCCTTGGCCAAGGTCCCCCTCCTTTCCATTCATTGTCAGATTTTTTTGCATCAAAAAGAGCCAAGAAAGACTCATATGAATGAGATCAATTCTTGGCTCATGCCCTTAAAGGTAACACGCCGCTTGCATATAAATGATCATTTATAGAACCATAATAAATCAAACCTATACTTCCGTCAATGGGTTTTTGAAAAGTCAAATCCATCCAACAATCGGCACATCCGTGTAACCACATCCTTAATCACCACAGGCTTGCTAATAAAATCCGAGGCTCCTGCAGCCAGACATTTCTCACGGTCTTCCTTCATCGTTTTGGCTGAAATCGCAATAATGGGAAGTTCAGGAAACTTCAATTCGTCACGGATAATCGAAAGGGTATCATAACCGTCCAGGTTCGGCATCATAATATCCAGAAGCACAATATCCACTTCAGGCTGTTCTCTGACTATTTGCAGGCATTCGAATCCAGATTGAGCAGTAAGAATTTTCATGTCATAGGGCTCCAGCCCTTTTTCAAGGGCATAGATGTTGCGGATATCATCATCTACGATCAGTACAGTTTTCTCATGCAGCTTCAAATAATCTCTTTCGAATGGTGTACTGTCCTTCTTAACAGGCATCTTCTGCTGTACTCCCCATTCCGAAGCAGCGGCAGCCGGGGTACTCCAGACATCTGAAATAACGGTATCGAACCCGTCATCTTCTTCACGGCAAGGGAGATACAACGTAAAGGTGCTACCCGTCCCCTCTGTGCTATCAAGCGTTATAGTGCCGCCTAGCAGTCTGGCAAGCTGAAGGGATATGGACAATCCCAAGCCTGTACCGCCAAATTTTCGTGCTGTAGAGCCGTCAGCCTGACGGAAAGCTTCAAAGATGATCTCCCGGTTCGCTTCCGAGACACCAATACCACTATCTTTTACCGCAAAGGCGATTACAGGTTCAGTTGTAAGAAGCTGCGATTCCGTTAGAGGTTCAACCCGGTGAATAATCACCTCTACGAAACCCTTCACCGTAAATTTAAAAGCATTGGAAAGCAGGTTCCTCAGGATTTGATGCAATCTCATTTCGTCTGTAAAGAATAAATCAGGAACATTATCCTGAAGTGTTACCTTGAAGTCTATATTCTTCTGCTCAGCAATTTTGTTGAAATATCCCTTCAGCAGGGATGGCAGTTCAGTAAGGTTAACGGCATCCCGTTCTACCGTCATTTTGCCTGCTTCTACTTTGGACAAATCCAGAATATCGTTGATCATTGACAGCAACTCGCTGCCGGACGAATGAATGACCGCTGCATAACTCAGTTCTTCTTCCGACAGGGACTCATTGCGGTTCTCTGCAAGCAGTTGTGAAAGAATAAGCATACTATTAAGCGGTGTGCGCAGCTCGTGAGACATATTGGCTAAAAATTCAGATTTGTAGCGTGAACTAAGCTCCAATTGTTCATTATACTTCTCCAGTTGAACTGCAGCATTCTCGGCAACGGCCTTCTGATCCTCCAGCTCCCGGTTTATAGTCAGCAATTCCTGTGTATGATTCTGTAATTCCTCAGTTTGTACCTGCAATTCTTCAGACTGAACCTGAAGCTCCTCAGATTGAATCTGCAGTTCTTCGTTCATAGCTTGAGATTCTTTATACAAATGCTGAATCTCCATACGCGTCAAAACAGAATTCAAGGTGACCCCCAGCATTTTCAGCAACTCGTTAAACAGCTCAAGATGGTATGGAGCCCATTTGGTAAGTGAAGCCACTTCCAGAACGGCAACAGTTTTGTTCTCGAACAAAACAGGAGCAATAACAGCAAATTGGGGTGCGGATCTTCCGAGACCGGAGTTAATGCTTATGTAACCTTCTGGTAAATTCTCAATCCGGTTCATCCTTTTATCGATTGCACACTGGCCAATGAGGCCTTCACCCAGGCGGATGATTGTCTTCGCGCTCCCGAACTCCTGATTCTCCGAACCGGCATAAGAATACTTCCGTTCCAATTGATCATTCTCACCCAGAACATAAATGACTCCGTACTGCATCTCCAGCATAAAGGACAATCTGTTCACAAATGTTCTGCACACTACTGACAAATCCGTCGTTTCCTGAAGTGCTATAGACATTTCAGATACCTGTTCACTGCTCCAGCGGTCCCGCTGCACAGTATCCAAAAGTTCATTTGTGGCATTCCCCAGATCATAGATTTCATCCAGGGTCTTCACTGTAATCCGATCGGACATATTCCCTCCGCCTGCAATACTACGGATCGCCTGTATGACGCTAAGGAGCGGATTGACAATACTGGCAGAGATCAGGTAGGTCACAAGAGCTGCCAAGAACGCAACCAATGTCCAGAGAACATACATGGTCAGCAAAAGCTTATTGTTGCTATCTTTCAAACTGGTGATACTTTCGCTGGTATGCTTGCGCTCGTTATCCCGGAAGTACTCTAACTGTGAGCGTATAGAATCAACGATCAGCTTGCCGCTGTCATTACGAAAATAAGCGTTCACATCCTGATTCTGCCCATTGCGTTTTAGATCAACTACATATTGTCCCGATTTTTCGATCCATTCAACAATATTCGCTTGGATATCGTTCAAGTTCAATAGCTGATCAGGATTATCCTTAATCATACTAACTAATTTAGTGTAATTAATCTTCCACTCGGTAGTCCCGCTATCATAAGGAGCCAAATAGCTGGAGTCTCCAGTAAGGGCATAACCCCGCTGACCGGTCTCCATGTCCAGCACATTTTTTTCAATCTGATAAGTAAGCTCATGCAACCTCATATCATGCTCGCTCAGAAAAACAGTTTCTTTCTCCAAGTCATTAATCCTACCGGATACTACCAGCAGAAACAATCCCAGCATTAGCAGGATCATGGCATAACCGAGAGCAATTTTCCCGCGGATCTTCAGGCGTAAACCTCGCTTATCATGCAATGGTTCAACCTCCATCTGACATTCCAATATATAATTCATTTACACAAGTTATTCTATAATTGTAAATGCTGGCAAATCAGATAACAAGGGGGCCATTTGCTTTAAAACGCTGTTATAGATAACTTTCGCTCCGGGGCAGCCTGTCCTTTAATTGTTTTACGTTGGCTTCCAGCTTCAGGATCACATCTTCCAGGTCCATCGGATCAATCCCCCGGATGACCGGTGCGGGTACCGGTACAGCTTCTGCTTTTTGGGCTTTGTCCTTCATTTCGCGAAGCTCAATCTGCTGCTCCTGCCATTTATCCATCAAATCAGCTATTGTAGCATAGAAGCGCTCATAATCCTTGATCACGCTATCCAGAAACGTGTCTACCTCTTCGGCATCATAGCCGCGAAGCTTCATACTGAATTCTTTCTCATGTATGGTGAGAGCGTCAAGTGTAATGCCTAACTGGCTGAACAGCTTTCTCTGCTTATCCAGTCTGCGTTTCATGTGTTCATCCATGTAAGTTACCTCCAAGTATATAGCGTTTCGTCTGGCAGTAATCATTATAACAGGGTAAAAGCAACCTGGAAATATCACTTAGGTTGTAGTTCATGAGATTAAAGTCTAATCCGTTGAAGATTAGAAATTATCCGCAACAGCTTTGTTCAGAATTCCTAGACAGCGGTCCAGATCCGTCTTAACCTGCTTCTTATACAATCTGGCTTTTTCCTCTCCATCTGTGGTGAAATGATACAGGACGATCTCCTGAAAATCCACCTTGGGATCATTGCCTTTCAACTGCTTAGTCCGATATAGAATCCCTTGCTGTACCAGTTCATGCAGTGCACGGTAAATTTCACTCTGTGGAGGAGAATAACCATGCGTTTTGAAATCTCTCCGCAGATCCTCAAGCATTTGATAGCCATACCCCTTATGTTGTTCAACCATTGTAATCAGATATACCTTAATAAAAGCCCGTTGGGCAATCATAAACGCCATGGGACACCTCCTAATAATGAGTTTCCTTATCCTTCCTGTACAACTCCAGTATAAACACTATTTCCCTGATTTCACAATAGGTAAATCCGAAATAACCCCCTTCCTTTAAAACCTTCACCTAGGATATAAATACCGGAATTAGTTTGAGTAAAAACGTAGATGCTAGAGTGTGTGGTTTGTTTAGCTGTTCTATTATGAATTTTTCATATGATGAAATTAGGTTTACAGGGTGACAATTAAGACCTACAGTTCTTCTCCCGGCCTGCCTCCCCCTTGTATTCATCAGATTTCATTTTCTAATGACAACTCAAAAAGACTGCACCTCAGATATTTTCTGAAATGCAGTCTTTTGAATTTATGCTAACCCTCTGCTTCGCCCAATGGCTTCAAAAAGCTTCTCGCAGCCTTGCTGGATTACATCCGGTTGCCGTTGTAGCGGTCCGGGTCGACATCCGCGTTCATTGATCCTCTGTTGCCCATGGAATTACCCACTGTCGTATCATCCCTTATCACATCCGGGTTTGTTGCTCCCCGGTCTGTAATGGGATCATTCAGCGTACCATCGCCATATAAGCTGTTATACCTGCTGGCATTCAAGGAGCGGTTGCCCGTAAATACGCTGTGGATATCACGTCCGCGTCCATTATCATCCACCAGGACGAGGATTTTTCCGCTGTCGACGTAGCCTTCATATTCTTTGGCTTCATCCTCAGGAATACCGAGTCCAATTAATCCACCCACGAGACCGCCTGCACCTGCGCCGATAGCTGCGCCTGTAAGAGTAGCCACTATTGGGCCTGCCGCCAGAATAGGACCTATCCCCGGAATGGCCAGTGCCCCGATTCCTGCAAGAAGTCCGGTAATGCCGCCAACTACTCCTCCGGTTGCAGCACCGGTTGCTACACCTTCTGGAGCCATGGTTCCTGTATCATCCGATATATTTTTGAGTTCATCCCGGTCACGTGTGATCACTGAGATCTCGTCATTACTTACACCTTGCCGCTGCAGCTCTTCAATTGCTCTGGTCGCTTCTTGTTCTGTGTTGAATACACCTATGATTTTGTCGGTCACTTGAAGCCCTCCTTCGTAATTGTCGTTCGCTACATTATTACCCGATCACATACGTCCCAAACAGGGTGTAAGCATTTTCAGTGAAATGACGATGTAAGCAGGGAAGAACGTTTATTTTGAAGGGCGTGTACGGTTTGTAGGAACTGCCTGCAGCGGATCATCCGGCCAGTAGTGCTTGGGGTAGCGTCCTTTGAGATCTTTTTTGACTTCAAAATAGGTGCTGCGCCAAAAACTGGCGAGGTCCGCCGTCACCTGCACGGGTCTCCTTGCCGGAGAAAGCAGATGCAGCAGTACCGCAACCTTGCCTCCCCCGATCCTTGGTGTATCTACTTGGCCGAACAACTCTTGAAGCCTGACTGCAAGCACTGGTGCCTCCGGGTTACTGTAATCCACCGGAATCCGTGAACCGCTGGGGACGGTGATATGCGTCGGCGCTTCCTTATCCAGTCTTTGCCGGCTGCTCCAATCCAGCAGTCCCTCCAGCGCTCTGGATACAGGTACCCGCTGCAGGTCGCGGAGATTGCGCATCCCCTGAATAAACGGCTGAAGCCATTCCGGAAGGGAGGACAGCAATGTTTCTTCCGAAACATCCGGAAAATCTGCCCGCAGCCTATGCAGGAATACCATCCGCTGTCTCAGCTGGACCGTCCCTTTGTCCCAGGGCAGCAGTTCGAGCCCCTTGCCTTCTATTACGCGAAGAAGTACCTCTTCTGCCTCTTCAGCGGTTGGTCTTTCATGCGAGGTTTCCTTCAGGATCAATGCACCCAGCAGGGTCCGCCGGCGCGCCTGTACACTTCCGCTATCATTATCCCAATAGACTTCACGCTCATCTATCATATTGTTCTTGTGATACTTCAGCAGATCTGCTTCAGGCAGGTCTGCGGCCAGCATAATCCGGCTCTGCCCGGCGCGGTCATCGATGCCAGCCGCTACAATATAGGGCGAACGCGTCAGCGGCTGCCCTTCTCTCATGGCCGCCCCCCGGCCACCCGAGAGCAAAAAAGCGCCATCGCCGCGTTTTTGCCCGATGCGGTCGGGGTAGGCGAACGACAACAGAAGCCCGGTCAGGCTGATGTTGTCCGGCAGTGCACCCGGCGCGGCCTGCAGCTGCGCCAGGAAGCTCCGGCTCTCGCGCTGCACCGCGCGCAGAGCTGCCGGGTCCGCTCCGCCGCTGTCCGCAGCGGAGCGCTCGAACCTCAGCAGCGCCTCCACGCGCAGCGTGAGGTCGCTGTCCATTGCCGCGGGACCCCGCCAGAGGTCCCGCTCCTGGAGCAGCGCCGCCAGCCGGCAGGCGAGCGGCGCTGCTCCCAGCTCTGCCGCGCGCAGCAGCATGTGCGCGATGCGGGGGTGCGCGCCCAGCGCGGCCATGCTGCGGCCGTGCGGCGTAATGGCGCCACCGGCGTCCAGCGCGCCGAGCTGGCGCAGCAGCGCTAAGCCCTGCGCATAGGGCGCGGCAGGCGGCGCATCCAGCCAGAGCAGCGCCACCGGGGAAGGCGCCCCCCACAACGCCAGCTCCAGAGCCAGCTGCGCCAGGTCGGTCTCCATGATCTCCGGCACATTCTCATCCGGAAGACGGGCATGCTCCTCCTGGCTCCACAGCCGGTAGCATACTCCCGGCGCGGTACGTCCCGCTCGGCCCCGCCGCTGGTCGGCAGAAGCCTTGGAGACCGGCACCGTAGTCAGCCGGGGCATGCCCGTTCGCGGCGAGAACACCTGAGTCCGCCGCAGCCCCGTATCAATCACCGTGCGTACCCCTTCGATCGTCAAGCTGGTTTCAGCAATCGAAGTCGCCAGAACTACTTTACGTTCTCCGGTTACTGAGGCTGTCACCGCGGCATCCTGCTGTGCCTGTGGCAGCTGCCCATAGAGTGGACGAAGCACTGTTCCAGGAGGGAGAGCAACATTTTGCAGTTCACGCTCGGAGCGGCGGATTTCCGCCTCCCCAGGCAAGAAGACCAGCACATCTCCAGGCTGTTCGGCAAGTGCACGGCGGACTGCCGCTGCAGCTCGCTGCTCCAGCTGCCTGTCTCCGGGGCCTGGCAGATAGACTGTTTCCACCGGAAAGGCCCTGCCCGGACAATCCACAACAGGCACACCTCCGAGCAGAGCCGATACCCTGCCGCCGTCCAGTGTTGCCGACATGATCAGAATCCGCAGATCCTCGCGGAGTACAGCCTGTGCTTCCAGTGTTAACGCCAGTCCCAGATCAGCATGAAGGCTGCGCTCATGAAATTCATCAAAGATCACAAGCCCTACATCGCCTAGCGACGGATCGCTTTGCAGCATTCGGGTCAATACCCCTTCTGTGACAACGACAATACGAGTGTTTTTGCCTACTTTCGTGTCATTACGCATACGGTAGCCTACCGTTTGTCCGACACTTTCGCCCATGGAAGATGCCATGTAGCTCGCTGCCGACCGGGCGGCCAATCTTCTGGGCTCCAGCATAAGTATGGTTTTTCCGGCCAGCCAAACCTCTTCTAAAAAAGCTGGCGGTGTACCGGTTGTCTTCCCCGCGCCAGGCTCGGCTAGCAGAACAGCAGCGGTTGAAGTGTTCAATATGGTTTTCAGCTCAGGGAGCACCTGTGCAATGGGAAGCTGTTTCATCGAATCTCTCCATGTATTCTTATTGTCTAGTATTCCTAATATGATGGGCGAAACCCTAGTAAATTTCAAGCTCTCTGCATACAAAAAAAGAGCTACCCTGCCCTTTCGGCCGGATAACTCCATTCAATTATTCTTCCCGGGTAAGCTGCTCCTGAATCTTGTCTCCATAGTCGGAGAACGCGCTGCTGTTCCCGAATCCGCGCTGCCCCATCAGCTCCTGTAGGCGGAGTCGTTTCAGCGTCAGTTGGGATTTAAGCTCTTTTCGTTCGCCATCCTTGGTGTTTCCATTGCTGTGACATGCCGCGAGCAGCGTCTCCAGAGTTACACATTCCTTGCGCAGCGTGACTTCTTCCGGGAGCAGACCAGCGTTCTTCATGATTTTGAAGGACATCCGCAAATCCTCCGGCACCCCGGACAGATCCTCCAGCTGAAGAGGTTTGCCTTGCCCCGGCAGATCCTCGAACTCACCACTGCGCATCGCTTCCTGTATCCTCTGTTCCGCAAGCCAAGATAATATCGTCATATCCTCTCTCCCTCCTCTGCTGCAAGGCTCCAAACAAGATATCATGCCGATAACTGCCGTTTGCCTATAGTTTAGCATAGAGGATGAGTGAAATCACCCGTTCCTTATTTCTGTTTTAGATAACCGCGTTCTCCGTAAGGCGACAGCTTCTCCAGCCATTTGCTCTCCAAATCGGGCAATTGTTTGCGGTATTTGGAGAGTTCGGTTACCTCTGCCACAAAATCCTCTTCAGGCTTAATCTGCTCCAGAATCTCAAAAACAAATGCTTTCTCTCCGAGTTCCTTCCAATCTGCCTGAAGCTCTTTATTGTCATGTTTTCCGATATCCAGCATGAACTTATGTTTATTCCAGACTCCATCCAGATTAATGCTGCTGCCTACAAAGGCCTTATCATTTAGGGTGTTGACGATTCGGTACACTCCCATCGGCCGGTGGGAATGCGCGTAGTTATAGGCTAATTCTTTACGTTTTGACTTTTCCATGTTTGCTGTTCTCTCCTTCATCTATAAACTAACCCAGTAGCTGCTTCCATCTGGCTCACGGTCCAGCAGCCCATAATCAATCAAATACCGCCGGAGCGTAACATAATCCGCAAAAGCCTCTTTCAGGATGGTGTTAACCTCATTCTCTGTATATTGGCGTCCGGTTTCAAAACGCTTAATCAGCTGACGGAGAATTGCTGCTTTTCGCTTCTGCTTCTTGGGAAACTCCGAGATTGGACCTTCCAATCCCTCTTTAAAGTAGGTATTCAGGATTTCGGTATTCTCCTCCTCCGTAATGGCAAACCGCTCATCGACCATGGCGGCGGAACGTGGGATACTGACAAAAGGCGAGGATGCCCCCGGCTTTTCTTCCACAAGCTCCATTACAGCGAGAAACAGCTTCGCCTGCTTCACCTTTTCCCGCAGAGTAAACCGGTGATTGCGCACGGTAGAGGTACTGCCAATGCCCAGTCCCTTGGCTGCTTCTCCATCACTCAAGCTGTGCCGAAAAGCATTCAGCAACCCCTTCTGCAGCTCCGTTAATCCGGTAAGCTTCTTGTCCAGTCCCAGCAGCCAGTGAAACATCCCTCCATGTGCCTGTTCCACATGAAGTGCTGCATATTTGCCGGCTTCATAATATTGACTCTCTTTCTTATAGATCAAGCCCTTCTCAAATTCCTCTCCACAGACCAGACAAGTATAGTAACCTGAATGCTCCCGCATCTCAAAAAGATATCCCTGCTTCAGCTCACTAATAGAGGCATTCCAGAATTTTTCCGAAATACTAACCGATTCATTGCCTTCCGCCAACCCAATCACCCATTTTCACCTTAATATATAGACATATTATCATTTTGTTTGTTATTTTACAATCATCTAATTACATTGTTTATAAAATACCAAAAAAACTGCCCTAGCTTGTGGCAGTGTTCATCTACGTTCCACTCATCTCACCGGACAGCAGCTAAGAAATGTTAAGATTTCCGTTAGAATTCCTTAAGGAATTAGTTAAATCGCAGCGGATATTTACGCCTACACTTATGGAGTCGTATCCAGTTTTATTACAAGGGAGAGTTTTAGATGGAAAAGTTAAAAACTTATGCATTTGCTAGACCTGTAATGTTTTCAATTATTATGATTGTTGTGACGATTGTCTTAACGTCCATACCTTTAGATCCTTTGTTTGTGTCTTTGTTAGGTCAGAAATCAAGTGAATATGCAACAGGGATCATTGAGCAGGTACTGGTTAGTTTTGCAATAATATGGCTTTTGA
Organism: Paenibacillus sp. P46E; assembly: GCF_001909095.1. Classification (NCBI taxonomy): domain Bacteria; kingdom Bacillati; phylum Bacillota; class Bacilli; order Caryophanales; family Paenibacillaceae; genus Paenibacillus; species Paenibacillus sp. P46E. Next base: position 99,916 of record NZ_LVYZ01000036.1, on the reverse strand, counting down.
AACGGTGGGGGTTATTGATGAGTGCAGGATTTACCCGTCCGAACTGGAAGGGATTGTGGATTTACTGGCCTATGATTTTGTTAATATTACTCAATGGGTCAGATTTTATATTTGGCAAAATTGTTATAGATACCTCAAGACCGGTCGTAATTGTCTTGTTTATCGTAACTTATCTGTCCACGGGATTATTTGAAGAGGTGCTATGCCGCGGTGCTGTATTGTCCGTAATGCTGCGTAAATGGGGGGCAACCCGAAGAGGATGTTATGCCGTGATGATCATGTCCAGTGTATTGTTTGGTTCCGCGCATATCATCCATTATTTTCTTCATCACTCTTCATTGCTTGCTACGTTAACACAAATGACTTATGGAATATTTATCGGAGTGTTTTTTGCAGCCTGTGTGATCAGGAACAAGAGCATTTTTCCGGCAATGCTTGCTCATGGTGTACTTGATATCTTTGGCAGCTTTCAAGAAATTGCGGTTGGCGGAGGTCTGAACAAAACCTACATCACTATGACTGTCAGTAACTCCGTAAGCTCGATTCTGATTACTCTGCCCTTATTTATTTATGGACTTGTTATCCTCCGAAAAGTAACACCTTCTGAAAATCACGGATCTATTACATAGAGTTAACTTTTACCTGTGGCTATAATAGTCATATTACAGAACGTTACTTGAAAGGGATCTACTATGAAGCAATATAGTATTCTAATTATTGATGATGAACAGGAAATTGTTGAGTTAATTGAGATTTATCTTGTTAATGAAGGGTATCGGGTGCTAACAGCATTTGATGGAACTGAGGGCCTTAACATTCTGAACCATCAGAAGATAGATCTGGTTGTGCTCGATATCATGATGCCAGGAATAGATGGAATGGAGACCTGCAGAAGGATAAGGCAGACCATGAACCTGCCCATTATTATGCTAAGCGCCAAATCACAGGATATGGACAAGATTCTTGGGCTTGGACTGGGTGCAGATGATTACTTATCCAAACCCTTTAATCCAATGGAGCTGATTGCACGGATCAAATCACAGTTAAGACGTTATATCATTTTAAATGTACCGAGCCAACAAAAGAATGAGGACAGTGTCATTCATATCAAAGGTTTAGTGATCAATAAAAATAATCATTCCGTCTCTACTGACCACCATGAGATCAATTTAACCCCAACAGAATATGAAATACTATTATTACTCGCCAGTAGTCCCGGCACTGTGTTTAGTGCGGAACAAATATTTGAAGCGATATGGAAAGAAAAATATTATGAATCTAATAATACGATCATGGTTCATATTTGGAGACTTAGGGAGAAAGTTGAGAAAACGCCAAAAACTCCTCATATCATTGAAACCGTATGGGGAGTTGGCTACAAAATTGAAAAATAAACGGGGCACCATACGCTATAAGTTGATACTCGTTTTTTTCACTAGTGCTGCTTTGACCGGTTTATGTATGCTTTTGATATTTATGGCCTTAATTGTAGCCTCCACAAACCACCCCTTCGCGGTATTTTTCATGCAGCATTTATTTATATTTTCCCTGCTATTATTTGTCGTTCTTATCTTGCTGATGATTGGATTTCTTCTTCTGATGACCAGAAAGAGCATCGTTTATCTCGAAGACATCACGAAAACACTGGAAACCATCTCTAAGGGTAATTTAGAAGTCAACATTCCGGTAAAAAGCTCTGACGAGCTTGGAAAATTGGCCACCACTGTTAATAGCATGGTCTATAAACTAAAGATTTTAATGGAAGAAGAAAAAAGCTGGGAAAAAACAAAAAATGATTTGATCACAAATTTATCGCATGACTTAAGAACACCGTTGACCTCTATCCTCGGGTATATGGAATTGATTGCGGATGTCAAATACGCGGATGAAGAAAGCTTAAGACACTATGCAGGTATAACCTTCCAAAAGTGTAATGAACTCAAGGTTCTAATTGACAATCTTTTTGAATATTCAAAGCTCACGAATTCGGAATTAACCATCAATAAGAGCAAGCTCAATCTAGGAGAACTTTTGGAGCAAGTGATTCTTGGATTTATTCCTGCACTAACAGAGGCGGAGATGGAGTATAGACTATTCTACAGCAATGAAAAAATCATGATTAATGCAGATCCGATTCTTTTAGTAAGGGTATTTGATAACCTTATTAGCAATGCTATCAAGTATGGAAGCGAAGGAAAATACCTTGATATCGAGTTAAGTAAAGCTGATCATGAAGCGCTCGTACGTATTATTAACTATGGGGAACCGATACTGGATGAGGATTTACCCTTTGTATTTGAAAGATTTTATACAGCTGATAAATCACGCTTTGGACAGACCAATGGATCAGGTCTGGGGCTTGCTATAGTAAAGAGCATTATTGAGCTGCATGACGGTACAGTTACTGTACACAACCTGGGTCACAGAACCGCTTTTGAAATTAGATTACAATAAATGCATAATACAAAAGAGCTTTATCCATCATCGGATAAGGCTCTTTTGTTCTCAGGGATACTATATTCTACTGTGTGAGTTTATCAGGAGAGCAATGATTCTGCGCCATCAATCACAATCTGTGCTCCCGTGATATGAATCGAGTCGTCCGAGGCGAGAAAAGACACCAGGTCCGCCACATTTTCCGGTTTACCCGGCCCATCAGCAAGCGGCTGCGCACCTTCCGGGAACTCAATCGGGATCACTATGGCCTCTACATCCTCATTAAATTCCGTGCTTTCATCAATATTGGTAGAGATGGCTCCCGGACAGATGACGTTGACACGGATTTTGAACTTCGCCAGCTCCAGAGCAGCCATCTTGGCAAAAGCAACCTGCCCCGCTTTGGTGGTACTATAGGGTGACCAGCCAAAGCTGGCAAAACGGCTGTTGCCGTTGATGGAGCTCGTAATGATGATGCTGCCTTTGCCTTTTTCTTTCAGATGTGGAATGCTGTATTTTAGCGTAAGAAAGGTTCCCGTCAGATTCACGGACATCGTACGCTCCCAATCATCCAGGGTCAGCTCTTCGATAGGACCTACCGCTCCATTGATTCCGGCATTGGCAAAAACAATATCCAGTCCTCCGAAATGCTCCACCGTCTTGCGTACTGCTTCTTCCATGCGCCCGGCATCCGAAGTATCGACATCGATAGCCAGTGCACAGTCCTTTCGTTGTTTGTTCAGCTTCTGCTCCAGGACGGAGGTACGTTCATTCACCAGGTCAAACAAGGCTACATTTGCACCTTCACGGGCCATTTGAATCGCCGTCGCTCTCCCGATTCCAGAGCCCGCACCTGTAATTATGGCTGTTTTACCGAGGAAACGCTGCTTTTTTGCTATATTCGGGCTCATATGTACACTCCCTTTCCAATTCGTCCAACTTAGTGGCTCTGTTTCAAGATTACCCAAATGGACCTTGATTATAATCATTTTATGCAAAATTTGCACAAACTTGATGCAACATGCACATTGAAGCTGCAAACAACCACCTATTCGCTATCTGTTAGTCACATCCCAAAAAGAGCAAGGAAATGGTTGAACTGCCCCTGTTGAAATCAAAAAAACCCTGCTGCCGCAGGGCTCTCCTCACTCCTTCAATTCTCCAGCTTGCGCACATCCACCTTGACCGTCAACGTACCGGATACACCGCGGTATACACCTTTTACCGGTACGATATCCTTGTAATCCCGGCCGTGTCCCAGCTTGATATACCGCCAGTTCACTTCCACATTATTCGTCGGATCAAAGCCCAACCATCCCGTTCCGGGGATATGTGTCTCCACCCAGGCATGCGAAGCCTGCTCGAAATCGGCATTCCCCCCCTGAAGATCACCGACAAAATGATATCCGCTGACATACCGCGAAGGCAAACCCACACTACGGCAGACTGCGATCATCAGATGGGCATAATCCTGACACACTCCTCGTTTGAGTTTTAATGCCTTTTTAACGGTAGTATTAACACTGGTCGCTTCAGGATCATACGTAAACTGTTCGTAGATCGTCGACGACAACTTTTTGGTCCATTCATACATATCTTCCGCTTCATCAAAGGGATGCTGTGACGCAAACTCGACAAGTTCTGGTGTTACTTCGGTATATCGGGTAGGTAAAATAAACTCTACATACCGGTTCTGGAACTTATCATCGTTGAGCAGCTTCACCTGATCCTCTAACGGAATATGCGGAAGATCGGCACCCTGCGCCTTATCCAGTGTAACCACGGTAGCCTTGGTATGAATTACCATCTCCCTATGGGGCTTATTCACAGAATAGGCATGCACCCGGTTGCCGAAAAAATCCTCATAGGTAAGCAGATTCGCTGGTGGATATACATCTACCTCATGATGATAGCAGGACTGACGGTAATTGGTCCGCGGCGTCAGGCGGATTTCATTGACACTGTCCGTAACCGGCTCCGGGTAGCTGTATGTGGTTGTATGATGGATCTGAATTTTCATACGGAGACTCCTTCACGGCGAAAAAAGGCGCCTTCCATCGTTTTACCAAGCTTCTGGCAGGAGATCATCAAGGACTGCAATACATCCTCTACCAGATCGCCGGACATCTCTTCTTTCTCCATGTAGTCAAGCTCTGCCTTGATCTTGCCTGCCTGCCGGATTACCCGCTCGTGACCGGAGCCCTTCTCGGAAGTATCCAGCTCAAGTTTAGCCAAATGCTCTTCCAGCTTGTGGAACGAAAAGCGGATCGAACGGGGGAAATACGCATTTACAATCAAAAACTCCAGTATGCTCTCTGGGGACATCGCATCGGCGTAATAGCGTCGGAAGGCTTGATATCCGCTCACTGATTTGAGGACCGCCTGCAGCTGTGTATAGATAGCATTGATATCTTTGGACTTACAGGACACCGTAACAGACTGCAGAATACGTGTTGTATTCTCTGCCCGCTCCAGGAAGCGTCCGCTCTCAATGAAGCGCCACTCATTGGCTCTCAGCATAACGGATTGCTCAGCACCGAGGAACATGGCAGCACGCTCTTTGACATGCTGATAGAACTGATGAGGTCCGACCATAATATCCGCAAGGGATTGTTCTCCGAGCCACAAGTTGAAACTGTTGACCATATCCCACAACTCACTGGGAAGATGCTGTCTCAGCGTCCGCAGATTATTTCTCGCCTGGTGGACACAAGAGAATATTGAATTGGTATTGCCAAGGTCCAGTGTAATGAAGGACAAGACATCCTGCTCGCAATAGCTGTCAAATTGCTGCTGATATTCATTTTTGACACCTAGCGCATCGATCAGCCGTGACCATTTATGTCCTTCAGCCTGGAAGTCCTCTTCCTGTTGTATATGATAATGCACATCGATCAGCCGGGCATGATTCTCCGCCCGCTCCATATACCGGCCAATCCAAAACAAAGCCTCCGCATTGCGATTCAGCATCGTAGCCACTCCTTCATTAAACGAATTGATGCTGCACTTTGTTCATTCTGAAGCGTTCTGCTGTGAACACTAAGCCATAACCCAAGTATCCTTCACACCGCCCCCCTGTGATGAATTCACCACCAGCGAGCCTTCCTTCATGGCAACCCGCGTCAGACCACCCGGAATAACATGCGGTTTGCGGTCGGCACCCATGAGCACAAAAGCCCTCAAATCAATATGCCGGGGCGTCATGCTGCCACCCGAAAGCACTGGAGCTCTAGACAGTGACATAATCGGTTGGGCGATATACCGGGCCGGATCGGCAAGAATCTTGAGACGGAAATCGGCAAGCTCATCCTTGGTCGCTTCACTGCCAATCAGCATCCCGTATCCTCCGGACAAGGAGGTTTCCTTGACAACCATCTCATGCAGATTATCCAGCACATATTGGCGTTCCTGTGCACGGGACAGCAGATAAGTAGGCACATTTCCCAGGATTGGTTCTTCGTTCAGATAATACCGGATCATATCCGGTACGTATACATACATCGCTTTGTCATCAGCTACTCCGGTTCCCGGTGCATTAGCTATGGCAATATTCCCTGCCCGGTAGGCATTCATCAGCCCGGCAACTCCCAGGAGTGAATTCGGCTGAAACGCCAGCGGATCTATGAAATCATCGTCCAATCTGCGGTACAGGACGTCCACACGTCTGAGACCGTTCATTTCCTTCAAATATACCTTATGGTCCTGGGCAACCAAATCCCTGCCTTCCACCAGGTATATTCCCATTTGCTGGGCTAGAAAAGCATGCTCGTAGTAGGCTGAATTGTATTCGCCCGGAGTCAGCAGAGCAATGACCGGGTCCTTCGTCCGTGACGGTGAGAGACTGCGCAGCACGGATAGAAACCGGTTCAAACTGTGGTCGACATCGCGGATAGAGCTGGCAAAAGATAATTCAGGAAATAACTGATTCATGAGAGATCTGCCTTTAAAAAGGTAAGAAAATCCTGAGGGTGTCCGTAAATTGTCTTCAAGCACGTAATATTCACCATCATGATGACGGATCAGATCGATTCCCGAAGTAGTAATGTAAGCTCCGCCGGGTACCCGCATTCCGGACATCTCCGGCCGGAAGTAACAGTTCGAGATGATCATACGTCTCGGTACAATTCCGTCTTTGACAATGTATTGCTCATGATAGATGTCGTGAATGAACAGATTCAAAGCCGTAATACGCTGAACGATACCGGCTTCCAGCCTTTCCCACTCCAGTTTGGGGATAATCCGCGGAATCATATCAAAGGGAATTGTACGCTCCATGGGGTGATCCTGTGCAGGATTGTACAGTGTAAAAGTAATTCCCTCTTCCATCATCCGACGCTGCATGAGATTCTGTTTACCCTGCAGCTCTTCGGGGCTCATCCCGGAAAACATGCGGTTCACATGTTTGTAATGCGGCCGGACGCTTCGTTCATCGGCATACATTTCATCATAAAAATGTTGCAGCGGATACGGAGACAGCCCGGGCAGAGGATCAAGTTTGGACATGAGCCCGACTCCTTTCGGATTAATATAATGTGTAATGTTTGTTAACAAACCGACCTTATTTTTGAAGTGAAAAGATGAAAATATTGAAATATACCTTAATAATACGTAAATGCCAATGTTCATGTCAATATATATAACAGCAAAATGGAGTTTATAACCCATCCTGGAAATTGTGGAATCGCTTCCTTTCTCAAGGGAGTGCTGAATAGGGGAATGCGTTTGAGGATTACATAGAATTGTATGCGGGAGAGTTGACAAGCAGTACTATTATGAATTTTTCATATGTTGAATTTTTATAGTTATAACCACAAAAAAAGAGCAGCTGTTGCTCCTATTAAAAGCACAGCCGCTCATGGCGCCAAGTCTCGTATTATTTTATAAGGTACCGGTTTATTCCTGCTCTTCGTCCGGTTCCTCTTCAGCAATCATTCCGGCAAAGAGGGCGTGTACGAATTGGGTAGAATCAAATGGCTGCAAGTCCTCCATCTTCTCTCCCAGTCCCACAAGCTTAACAGGCAAGTTCATTTCTTGGCGGATAGCGACAACAATCCCGCCTTTGGCTGTTCCGTCCAGCTTGGTAAGCACCAGGCCGGTTACACCGCTCTTTTCTCCAAAAAGCTTGGCCTGCGTTAATGCATTCTGTCCGGTAGTAGCGTCCAGAACCATCAGCACCTCATGCGGGGCGCTCGGAATCTCCCGCTGGATGACACGGAAGATTTTATTGAGCTCTTCCATGAGGTTGCTTTTGTTCTGCAGTCTGCCTGCTGTGTCGCAGATCAGTATATCCACGTTCCGCTGCTTGGCAGCTTGAACAGCATCAAACATGACCGCCGCCGGGTCTGAACCCGCCTGCTGCTTAATGACATCCACACCGGCGCGCTGTCCCCAAACTTCAAGCTGTTCTATTGCACCCGCACGGAAGGTATCGCCAGCCGCAAGCAGAACCTTTTTACCTTCCTGCTTATAACGGTGTGCGAGCTTTCCAATAGTAGTCGTCTTGCCGACTCCGTTTACGCCGACGAACAGAATGACAGTAATCCCGTCAGGGTTCTCTTTCAGACTGTTGTCATCATCTCCGCGCAGCAGTTCCATCAGCTTCCGGGACAAAATCGGCTGCAGTTCGGAAGCATCCTCAATGCGCTTCTGCTTCACTTCCGCTCTTAACTCCTCAACCAGCGTCATCACCGTATTGACTCCGACATCAGCACCAATCAGAATTTCTTCCAATTCCTCATAGAACTCTTCATCGATCTTTTTGCGGCGGATGATGAGGTCAGATACCTTCTCCACGAACCCTTTACGGGTTTTCTCGAGACCGTCGCGGAACTGTTTCGTTACACTCTCCGTTTTGCCGGAGATGCTTTCTTTTAATTTTCGAAAAAAGCTCATATGGTTCCTCCTAAAAGTTTGTATAGCCTTACTTCCTGCATTTACTTCGTACAAACTCATATCGGAAGCATCTGCCTGCCTAAGCGATCTCCGCTTCTTCATCCTCCAGCTTCACCGAAACCAGTTTGGATACGCCGCCCTCTTCCATCGTAACCCCATAGAGTACATCTGCTTCTTCCATGGTTCCTTTACGGTGGGTGACGACAATAAACTGTGTCTGCTCCGAGAATTCACGCAGATACTGGGCAAAGCGTACCACATTGGCTTCATCCAGTGCAGCTTCGACCTCATCCAGTACGCAGAACGGAACCGGTTTGACTTGAAGGATGGCGAACAGCAGTGCCATGGCGGTCAGTGCCCGTTCTCCTCCGGATAGCAGCTGCAGATTTTGCAGTTTTTTACCTGGAGGCTGGGCCACGATATCAATGCCTGTATCCAGCATATGTTCTGGGTCCAGCAGCATAAGATCTGCTCTGCCTCCGCCGAACAGCTTCGAGAATACGGTGCCAAATTCACGGCGGATGGCATCGAAGGTCTGTTTGAAACGTTTGGACATCTCTTCTTCCATCTCATGAATAACGTGGTACAGCGTAGTCTTGGCTTCCACCAGATCATCCTTTTGACCGCTGAGGAAGGTATAGCGCTCATGTACACGCTGATATTCCTCAATCGCTCCGAGGTTGACCTCTCCCAGTGCAGAAATGCTGCGTTTGAGACGCTGAACCTCCAGCTGGGCAGCAGGCACATCCTCTGGTACTGGATAACGCTGCTTGGCCAGTTCATAGCTCAGCTCGTAATCATCACTCAGCTTGCGCAGGATATTATCCAGTTCAACATCCAAACGTCCTACAGCAACCTCAGTTGACCTCAGCTTATCATCGACTGCCTTCAAGGCCTGACGCTGATCCTTAGTTTCACCTTCCGCAAGCTCCAGCTTCCGTGTCAAGGCCGCACGGTCTGCCCGGGCCAGATCCAGCTTGCCCGCAGTCTCTTCTTTTTTCAGGCGGAAATTGTTCAGGTCTTCCTTCTGTTTCACAGCTTCTCTTGTGTTTTCTTCCAGATCCTGCTCAATCGTGATCAGCAGGCTGCGGCTGTGGCGCAATTCTTTATCCTGTGATCCCGCATCCTGTCTCATGCGCCGCAGCTGCTCTTCCAGAGAGAAAATCTCCTGGTCCAGCTTGCCCTCCGTTACCTTCATTCCGGTCAGCTTGCTTTGCAGCTCTTCTTTTGCCGATTCATTTGCCTTGCGTGCCGATTCCGCATTACGGATCGCCTCATGGGCCTCTTTCTCTTCCTTCTCCAGCCGTTCAAGCTCCGAAACCGCATGCTTGCGGCTTTCATCCAGTGCCTTCACTTCGCTCTCAAAACCGCTGCGTTCGGCACCCGCTCCATCGACCTGCTCCTGCACATGGCGAAGCTCCTGCTCAAGCTGTTTCAAATCACCGGAGACACGCTGCTCCTCAAGACGTTTCTCATCACCACCGTGACGAAGCTCTTCCAGCTTCTGTGAAGCTGTTTCCTGCTCCTCCCGCAACCGGCTGATACCCTGCTTCAGCTTGGCAATTTGCCGCTCACTCTCTTCAATCTCGCTGAAGAGCTGATCAAGCTGGCGTTTGCGGCTTAGCAGACTGTTATTCTTCTTATGCTGACTGCCCCCGGTCATGGAACCACCCGCGTTGACAACATCGCCTTCCAAGGTCACCACCCGGTAGCGGTATTGGCACTTGGCAGCGATACGGTTGGCCTGCTCCAGGCTCTCGGCGATAACCACATTACCCAGCAAGCTTCCGACTATACTGGCGTATTTATCCTCGAATCCCACCAGCTCGGAGCCGATTCCGACAAAACCTTCCGCTCCTTCAACCATTGCGCGGTCACTTCCGCCAATCTGCCGTGGACGGATAACATCCAGCGGCAGAAAAGTCGCACGTCCCAACTGACGCTGCTTCAGAAAAGCAATGGCTTGCCGGGATACGGCTTCGTTATCCATAACCACATGCTGGAGTGAAGCACCCAGTGCGGTTTCCACTGCCATCTCCAGCTTCTCGGGAACGGAGATCAGCTCCGCGACAGCGCCATGCACACCGCTAAGCTGCCCTTTGCGTGCACCCTTAAGCACTTCTTTTACCCCAAGCATGAATCCGTCAAAATCATCCTGCATTTCCTTCATGGTCTCATGTCGGGATACCTGGGCTTCGCGTTTCTGCTCCCATTTACGGAGTCCGCCTTGCGTCTCTTCCAGCAGCTTCTGGCGTTTGCTGGTCTGTTCGCTTTCGGTGATATAAGCATTACGGAGCGCACCAATTTCGTTACCAAGGCCGGCAATTCTATCCTTCAGCCCACTCTGGGCGGTAATCAATTCCTCCAGCTTCGCAGTCCATTTACCACTCTCTTCCTGGCTGCGGCTCATTCTGCGCTCCAGGCTTTCTTTTTGCTGATCCGCATAACGGATTTCATTCCGGGCCTGGGCCATTAGATTCATCAGTTCCAGCAGAGCGCTCTTCAGCTTCTCTTCTTTGCTCTGGCTAATACCTCCGGCAACACCCTCCAACCTGGACTCCTCGTCTTGCAGCTGCTTACGCAGCTCCTCGAGCGACAACCGGGATTGCTGAAGCTTATGCTCCAGCTCTGCAAGCTCCCGCTGACGGTCGGCTGAGCGTTCGCCAACAGAACCAAGCGTAGTCATCAGCTGTTCCCGGTTGCTCTCCAAGTTCCGTCTACGCTCTTTTAGCAGCTCACCGTAGCCTTCGCTTTTCTCATTCGATTCGCTATATCGCAGCAGCTGTTCCTGCAGCTTCTCCACTTCGTCTTCCAATGTCCGCAGCTCAGCACGTCCACTTTCGAGCTTAGCGTCATGCGCTGATACAACTGTAGACAGCTGGAGCTGTTCGTTACGGAGCACTTCCAGCCGGTCATTGCCTTCCTTCCACGCCGTATGTATCCCTTCAATCTGGTGAACATACACAGCAATCTCCAATTGTTTGAGCTGCTCCCGAAGTTCCTTGTAACGGATCGCCTTCTCAGACTGGTCCTTCAGCGGTCCCACCTGATCTTCCAGCTCACTGATGAGATCATGAATGCGCAGCAGATTCTGCTCTGTTTCATCAAGCTTGCGTCCTGCATCTTTTTTACGTGATTTATATTTTACAATTCCAGAGGCTTCTTCAAATATACCGCGGCGATCCTCGGAACGGGTACTGAGAATTTCTTCAATCCGGCCTTGTCCAATAATTGAATAAGCCTCGCGACCGATGCCGGTATCCATAAAAAGTTCTGTGATATCCTTTAGCCGGCATGCCTGTTTATTAATTAAGTATTCGCTGTCCCCGCTGCGGTGTACACGGCGTGTTACAGTCACCTCACTGAAATCAAGAGGCAATGCATGATCCTCATTATCCAGTGTCAGTGAGACTTCCCCGTAATTCACGGCTTTACGCGCATCACTTCCGGCAAAAATGATATCTTCCATCTTCCCGCCGCGCAGTGATTTGGCGCTTTGTTCACCCAGCACCCAGCGGATGCCGTCGGAAATATTACTTTTGCCGCTGCCGTTCGGGCCGACTACAGCTGTAATTCCGCGAACAAATTCCATTTCCGTTTTGTCGGCAAATGATTTAAAGCCAGCTAATTCAATCCGTTTCAAAAACATACCCTGTTATTCACCTCTGCCCCATTATACCATAGCGTTTCACCGCCTAAAATAGCTCTTCATTATGAGCTGTTCACAGGCTATATCTCTAATTTGTAAGGCCTTCATATTCAAAGCATTCCAGTTTCTTTCTCGAAAAAGAGCAGCAAAAGTCTGACCTCCGCCTGTACGCCGGCATTCAGACCATTGCTGCTCTCCTCCGCTGGACTCCCACTATGTGGGGCAGTCCTGAAGTCAATTAATAAGTTCAAGGATTTCCAAAAAGCAAAACCTTACCATTCAGCCAGGAACTAAGCGCCATCTTCCTTCAACTGCAATAGTGCCGCAGCTGCTGCCTGCTGCTCCGCTTCTTTCTTGGAGCGTCCACTGCCTCTCCCAAGGGACCGGCCAGCCATATAGACCTCAGAGACGAATTCCCGTTCATGTGCCGGTCCGCGTTCTTCTATAATCCGGTATTCCAGCGTACCCATTCCGTGATGCTGAATCAGCTCCTGAAGCTCCGTCTTGAAATCGCTCATCTGCATTTGCAGCTTACCATCCGTCTCCACTAACGGAAATACGTGATTATCCAGAAACCGCCGTGCTGTTTCCAGCCCTTGGTCCAGATAAAGCGCTCCCACGAAGGATTCGAACACATCAGCCAACAAGGCCGGGCGGGTTCTGCCGCCCGTAAGTTCTTCCCCTTTACCCAGCAATACATAGCGTCCAAAGCCCAGACTCTCTGCGAATCTGACCAAGGAGGGCTCACATACAATTGCAGCCCGCAGCTTGGTTAACTCACCTTCAGGTCTGTCCGGAAGCAGATTGTACAGATATTCAGACACCGTAAGCTCCAGTACTGCATCGCCCAGAAATTCAAGACGCTCGTTGTCATGGTGCTGGTTAAAACGGTGTTCATTCACATAGGATGCATGGGTAAAGGCCTGCTTCAGAAGTACAGCATCGTGAAATTGGATTTGAAGTTGGCTCTGTAACTGCTTCAGGTCTCCTTTCACTGCACTGTCTCCCTTACTGATTATATTTTTTGAGAATTATCGTCGCGTTATGTCCACCGAAACCGAAAGAATTCGACATAACGATGTTCAGGTCCGCTTTGCGCGGAACATTCGGAACATAATCCAAATCGCATTCCGGGTCGGGGTTGTCCAAATTAATAGTAGGTGCAATCACACCTTTTTGCAGAGACAATCCACAAATTATGGCTTCCACACCGCCGGCAGCACCAAGCAAGTGGCCTGTCATGGATTTGGTGGAACTAATCGCGACCTTATATGCATGCTCACCGAGAGCCATTTTCACAGCGGTTGTTTCCGACTTATCACCTACAGGTGTAGAGGTTCCATGAGCATTGATATAATCAATCTCTTCAGGAGCAATTCCGGCATCCCGGATCGCCATCTTGATGCAACGGGCAGCACCATCCGGATCAGGCTCTGTCATATGGTGGGCATCTGCGCTGAGACCATATCCAATGACCTCGGCATAAATCTTGGCACCGCGTTTCTCGGCATGCTCGAGTGATTCGAGAATCAAAATCCCGGCTCCCTCACCCATAACAAACCCGTCGCGGTCGATATCAAACGGGCGGCTGGCTTTTTCAGGCTCATCGTTGCGTGTCGACATCGCTCTCATCGCACAAAAACCTGCCATGCCCGTTGGACGAATGGTGGCTTCCGAACCGCCACAGATCATCGCATCCGCATCTCCGCGCTGGATCAGTCGGAAAGACTCTCCAATGGAATGGCTACCTGTTGCACAGGCTGTAACTGTTGTAGTATTCGGGCCCTTGGCACCTAAACTAATCGACAGTTGACCAGATCCCATGTTGGCAATCATCATTGGAATGAAGAACGGGCTAACCCGTTTGGGGCCTTTTTCCAAGAGAAGATTATGATTGTCTTCCCAAGTGCCGAGTCCGCCAATACCGGAACCCACAGACACGCCGATCCGTTCCGCATCAATATCCTCACCGATCACAAGTCCGCTGTCCTTGAGCGCGTCTTCACCTGCTGCGACTGCAAACTGGACAAAACGGTCCATCTTGCGTGCTTCCTTACGCCCAAAGCGCGCCTCTGGATCAAAGTCTTTAATAGATGCCGCTATTCTGGTCGTGTATTCACTGACATCAAAAGCGTCTACCGTCGAAACTCCGGATTTGCCGCTCATCAAATGATCCCAGAACGTGTCCAAATCCGTACCCAGCGACGTCATCACGCCCATACCTGTAACAACCACTCTATGACTCAAACGCAATCACCCCATCTGTAGGCTGTATCTTCTTGTTATAAAAAACTATATAAACTTCAATCGCCGCAGGGTCATTCCATGCGCGGTCCAGTTATTTTCCCCGTAAAGGTGCTTATGGCATCCTTTGGTATTGCATAAATGCTCTAAAATGAGGAGAAGTCCCGCCCTCTGTAGGAACGGGACTCTCAATCATATGACTCTAGGTATGAGATTGTATGTACTTCACAACTTCACCCACGGTCGTAATCTTCTCTGCATCTTCATCAGAGATTTCCATGTCGAATTCATCTTCCAATTCCATAACCAATTCTACTACATCAAGAGAATCAGCACCTAAATCATCTTTGAAAGACGCTTCTAATGTTACCTCAGCTTCATCGGCACCTAAGCGGTCGATGACAATGCGTTTTACACGCTCCAATACATCGGACATCCGGTTCACCTCCTCTTTTGGTATTATACGAGATATGAAGTCAAAATACCATAGAGCTCAAAAAACGCTTTCCGGCCGCCCCAATTCTCATCCACTGTAGACTTTACAGCTTAGTTGGCCTTACATGTACATTCCGCCATCCACATGAAGTGTCTGGCCTGTCATGTAGGCCGCCCCTTCCGAGGCCAGAAATACAACCGTCATGGCAATGTCCTCCGGCCGCCCAAGACGCGCAAGGGGAATCCCCTTCTCGTACTCGCTGCGGACTTCATCGGACAACTGGTGCGTCATTTCGGTATCAATAAAGCCCGGGGCAATGCAGTTCACAGTGATGCCCCGTGAGGACAACTCGCGTGCCGCTGACTTGGTCATTCCAATAATACCTGCTTTGGCTGCTGAGTAGTTCAACTGCCCTGCATTCCCAATCACACCGATAACCGAAGAAATATTGATAATTCTGCCGTAACGTTGCTTCATCATCGGGCGAGTAGCTGATTTCAGACAGTTGAACACGCCTTTCAGATTCGTCTCGATCACCTGGTCAAACTCTTCTTCCTTCATACGCATGATCAGATTATCCCGGGTGATACCGGCATTATTGACCAGAATATCAATCTTGCCCCAGGTGTTAATAACCTCTTTCACCAAGGCATCCGCTTGCTGGCTGTTGCCGACATCGCCCTTCAGGGCAATCCCTTCTGAGCCAAGTTCGACGATACGAGCGACGGTCTCTTGAGCAGCCGCTTCATTACCGGAATAATTCACGGCTACTTTCACACCATACTCCGCAAGCGCAAGCGCAATACTCCGGCCAATGCCACGCGACCCGCCTGTGACGAGAGCCGTCTGGCCTTTTAATGCTGAGAACATGCCCTATTCCCCTTTCATCCATTCCACATCGTTTGACTATACCGGAATTACCAGCCTGTCTGTACACTTTCCAGACTATTGATATTAACAACCTTAACCGTCTTATCAATCTTGCGGATTAATCCTGCAAGCACATTGCCTGAACCAATCTCCACAAAGGTATCCACTCCAGCTGCAATTAGCCACTCTATACTATCCTGCCACAGCACAGGAGAAAACACCTGCCGAACCAAAAGTTCGCGGATCTCATCCGGTTCTGTGACCGCTGTCGCGTTCACATTGACAATCACCGGTACAGAAGGCGTGTTAAAGGTCACTTTTCCAAGTTCAACAGCCAGGCGTTCAGCAGCTTCCTTCATCAGGGAAGAATGAAACGGTCCGCTTACCTCAAGAGGAATGGCCCGTTTACCGCCGATCTCCTTGACTCGCTGCACCACTTCTTCAACGCCCGCCTTGGAACCGGAGACAACGATTTGACCGGGGCAGTTCACGTTGGCCAGCTCCACGACATGACCTGCATCCGATATCTGGCGGCAGAGTTCAGTTAAGGCTTCACGTTCCGCCCCAAGAACAGCTGCCATTGCCCCTTGTCCGCCGGGAACCGCTTCTTCCATGAAGCGTCCACGCAGACGCACCAGACTCACCGCATCCTCATAAGACAATACACCGGCAGCTACAAGGGCACTATACTCCCCAAGGCTGTGTCCTGCAACATAATCAGGATTCACCCCGTGTTCCCGCAGCGCCTCCAGGTAAGCTACACTAGTTGTAACAAGTGCGGGCTGTGTATTAACAGTCTGCTTCAGATCACTGTCCGGCCCCTCAAACACAAGCCGGCTGAGCGGAAATCCAAGCACTTCGTCGCCCTTTTCGAACACCGCACGGCTATGCGGAAGAGCATCATATACATCCTTACCCATCCCTACAGCCTGTGCACCCTGGCCAGGAAAAACAAACGCAATTTTACCCATCAGTCTGAACTCCTTCTCGTTGAACAGTGAGGCATCCAGCCTGCTCCGGCCGTTCTGCCGCCACTTCCTTCTATATTATAGGACCTGTGGCATTACCAGATCAGGACAGAAGCGCCCCATGTAAGACCTCCACCGAAACCTACCATCAGCACGGTGTCGCCTTCTTTCATTCGGCCTTCTTCCGCTGCCTCAACCAGTGCAAGCGGGATCGATGCTGCAGAAGTGTTTGCGTATTTATCGACATTGATTACGCATTTCTCCGGCGGCAGATCCAAACGCTGCATCGCAGATTGAATGATGCGGATATTCGCCTGATGCGGTACAAACAGATCGATATCTTCTTTGGAGATTCCTGCTTTGGTAAGCACTCGTTCCGTAGCTGAACCCATAATCCGTACTGCAAATTTGAAAACCTCACGGCCGTTCATGTAAATGAAATGTTTTTTATCTTCTACAGTTTGCTGTGAAGCCGGGAGCCGGGAGCCACCCGCTTCCATCTTCAGCAGACTTCCGCCGGAGCCCTCAGCACCGAGATCAAAAGACTGGAATCCTCTTCCTTCCGGCACTTCCCCGAGAATAACGGCTCCTGCACCATCACCGAAGAGAACACAGGTATTACGGTCCGTGTAATCTGTGATACGTGACAGGGTATCTGCACCGATAATAAGAGCATTGTTGTACATTCCGTTCTGGATAAATCCGGTTGCCGTAGCCAAGCTGTATACGAAGCCCGAACAAGCCGCCGACAAATCAAATGCCGCCGCGCCTTTTGCACCCAGCTTGTCCTGAAGGATGCAGGCTGTGGACGGAAATGCACTATCCGGCGTTACCGTAGCGATAATAATCAGATCGAGATCTTCTGCTTTCATTCCCGCTGAATCCAGTGCTCTGAGCGCTGCTTCGTATGCAAGATCCGAGGTCGCTTCATGCGGCGCGGCAATGTGCCGTTCCCGGATGCCCGTGCGGCTGACAATCCATTCATCGTTAGTTTCGACGATCTTCTCCAGATCACTGTTGGTTAATATTTTCTCAGGCACATATTTCCCTGTCCCAATTATTCCTACCGGACGCAATTGTTTCATGTCCTCACTCACTTCCCGCTGATTTCCTTGGATATACTGGATACCAAATCCGCTTGCAAAGCAATTCGTGCTTGTCTGACTGCATTCTTAACAGCATTTCCGTCAGAGGAGCCATGCCCTTTTACAACCAACCCGCTGAGACCGAGCAACGGTGCCCCGCCATGCTCTTTATAATCCATTTTCCCCTTAAGGCTTCTGAGTTCAGGCATCAGGATAGCCGCCCCCAGCTTTGTCTTCAGAGACTTACTGAACTGTTCCTTCAGCAGAGAGAACATCGCACCCGCTGTACCTTCCAGAGACTTCAATAGTATATTCCCTGCAAATCCGTCACATACGAGTACATCGCAGTTACCGGAGAGCACATCCCGTGCTTCTACATTGCCGACAAAATGAATCCCCTGCAGCGCTTCAAGCAGCGGGTAAGCTTCCTTCGTCAGCTCATTGCCTTTCCCAGGCTCAGTGCCTACATTCAGCAGACCCACGCGCGGTTTAGCAATGCCATGTACTTTGTTGCGGTAAATACTGCCCATTAGCGCATATTGCACCAGATGCTGGGGCTTGGCATCCATATTCGCACCCAGATCAAGTGCTAGAACACCGACATCATCCAGGGTTGGAATCATTGGCGCCAGGGCAGGGCGTTCAATCCCCTGCATTCTTCCCACCACCAGCAGCCCCGTTGTCATCAACGCTCCCGTATTCCCGGACGAGATCATGGCGTCGGCTTCACCTTCGCGAACCATACGGCCTGCAACGACCATGGACGAATCCTTTTTACGGCGGACCGCCTTTACCGGCTCTTCATCAGAACCAATGACGTCCGCTGCATGGCGTACAGTTACATTGGACGGCTTATTCTTCAACAGCGGCTCAAGTATGGCTTCATTGCCGACGAGCACAATCTGCGTGTCACTCCACTCTGCAGCTGCGGATAACGCACCTTCGACATTACATTCAGGAGCATTGTCCCCACCCATCGCATCAATGGCGATCAGCACTGCGGTTTCCCCCTTCGCTGTATTCTTCAATTGCGGACCGGTACACTATGAAATGGCCCTGAAAAACCAATTCTTCACCGACATAGGTAAATACGTCCACTTCCGCTTTGCCGTTTCGGCCTGCGAGTGAACGCACCTGCGCTTTGGCAATACATTTCTCATGTAGCCGGACCATTCGGACAAAACGAATATCTGCCGAAGCCGTCAGGGCTATCTCGTCATTGATAATGGCTACCGCCAATGAATTGGCTTGGGCAAATACATAGTGTCCACGTGCGATTCCGTTTCTGGAGAATACATGTTCCTCACGGATTTCAAAAATGGAAATCCCGCTCCGGTCCAGCTGCAGATCTACAATATCACCGACCACTTCATCTGCAGGCAAAGATCGCACCTGATCATAAGAGTGCTCTGCCATCTGCTTCATCCGCTCACGCAGCTCGGGAATCCCTAACTCCATCCGGTCCAGCCGGATCGTCTGTATGCTCACCTTGAGCTGCCGGGTCAGTTCCCGATCAGTCACAAAAGGGTTGCCGTCTATGATCTGCAGCAGCTTCTGCTGACGCTCTTTCTTGGACATCCGCTCTATGGCGGCTCACCTCCTGGCACATGCCAAGCGGAAACGGCTACAGCGCCCATGAAATGGACAGGCTCCGTTCCAGCAGGAAATATAAGGGTAATGGGTGACATAGCATAGAATCCTTATATTTTAAAAATAGCATCCGGCCTGGGATGGCCGCTATCATCATTGCTGTACATCTAAAGAATATATTTAGAACCAGGTACTAATATGTAGTATAAAGCATGCCGAAGCAAAAATAAAGCGTTGACTTCCAGACTTGTTTACGCAAGCCTATATAATCGTATGTTTTCAAAAAAAATAGCACCTCACCAACTGATGAAGTGCTACCTTTCGTTAGAGACTATTGTTTGATGATCTCTCTAGCTTTGTAAGTTCCGCAAACTTTGCATACGTGGTGAGCCAGTTTCAGCTCTCCGCATTGTTCACATTTCACCATGCCCGGCACAACCAGTTTGAAGTGGGTGCGGCGTTTGTCACGGCGTGTTTTGGACGTTCTCCGTTGAGGTACTGCCATTGTGTTACACCTCCTAATTCTGTTTTAACCCGTTATCACCCGGGATTTGTTCTTAGTCATCTTGCTTGGTAAAGAATCCTTTCAACGCAGCGAGTCTAGGATCGATCACTGTGTTGTCGCAACTGCAGGTGCCTTCGTTCAAATTTTGTCCGCATTTCTGACAAAGACCAAGACAGTCTGCCTTGCACAATACCGAATCCGGTAAGTGCAGTACGAAATTTTCCTCCACAAACGGGACAAGATCCACAATCTCATCCTCGACGTAAATGAGTTCCTCATCTTCATCTTGGGGAAGAAGCGGCTGCTTAAGCCATTTGAAAGTCTCAGCAAAAGGAATGTTCAATTCACTGTTAACCTCTGTAAGGCAACGTGCACATAACATGTCCACATTCCCATTCAATTTCCCCACCACATTCACACAATCGGTGTCTGCGGGCAGCGCTTTAAGGTCCACTGAAAGTGGTGCAACAGCAAGTATATCCTTTCGCCCTTTGACAAGCTCGGTTACATCCAGCGTTTCCTGAATGTGCAGAGGCTCGTCGGCATTAGCCAATTTGCGAAAGTGAATCTTCATATTCATCACTCCAAACAAACAAAATTTATTATACCTAGTATTACCTAACTTTGTCAACCATTTTCCCTTTATATTGTTTCAGCGGTCAGATCAAATTATGATATAACTAATCTAGAATCCTAATGATCAAGAATATGAGGTGAAATGATAGTGACTACAGTAGGCATTATTGCAGAGTACAACCCTTTA
Organism: Paenibacillus sp. P46E; assembly: GCF_001909095.1. Classification (NCBI taxonomy): domain Bacteria; kingdom Bacillati; phylum Bacillota; class Bacilli; order Caryophanales; family Paenibacillaceae; genus Paenibacillus; species Paenibacillus sp. P46E. The sequence goes on along the minus strand of NZ_LVYZ01000036.1, from coordinate 79,478 downwards.
CATAACGGACATGTCCACCACTTTGAAGAGGCCAAGCGGCTGTCCGGGGCAGATCACTCCATTGTGATCATGAGCGGGCCCTTCACCCAGCGCGGCGAACCGGCGGCGGTAAGCAAGCGTGCCCGTACGGAGATGGCGCTCCTTATGGGCGCCGACGTCGTGATCGAGCTGCCGGTGGCGTATGCCGTCCAGCCGGCAGAGTGGTTCGCCTTCGGAGCAGTATCTCTGCTGGAAGCGACCGGGGTCGTGGACAGCTTGTGCTTCGGCTCCGAAGCCGGCACTTTGAGCGTGCTGCAGCCGCTGGCCGAATTTCTGGCCACAGAAAGCAGCGCGCTTAAGAGCGAGATCCGCCGCCGCATGGCACTCGGAGCGAGCTTCCCCGCCGCATACAGCGCAGCAGCGGCATCCGTCTGGGAAGCTTCTCTCCCGGGAGAGGAGAGAAGTTTCGATGCGGCCGGGCTGTTGCGCCAGCCGAACAACAGCCTCGGCCTGCACTATCTGATCGCGCTGCGGCGACTTAGCAGCGCAATCAGGCCCCTCACTGTGCCGCGCACCGGCGCAGGCTTCCACGACCCGCTGCTGAGCGGGTCGGGAATCGCAAGTGCCACAGCAATACGCCAGGCGCTCTCAGAAGGCGGATCACCTGCATCTTACATGCCGGATTATAGCATGTCCATCCTTGAAAGAGAGCATGCGGCAGGCAGAGGCCCGTTGAATCTGGAAAGCTTCAGGATTCAGCTCCGCCACCTGCTCACCACTAGAACACAGGCAGAGCTGCAAATCCTTCAGGACATGAATGAAGGCCTGGAAAACCGGTTGCTGCGGATTTTGCCTACTCTTCAGAGCTTCACTGTATCCGCAGTACTGGAGGCACTGAAAAGCAAGCGTTATACACGCACCAGGCTGCAGCGTTTACTGATTCATTCCCTTCTGAACCACAGCAAGGAAGAAATGGCGCCGGCTATCCTCGCGAAGGGGCCCGGTTACATCCGGGTCCTCGGCTTCAGGGAAAGCGGACGCCCGTTGCTGAAGCAGATAAAGCACCGTGCCTCCTGGCCGGTTGTGACTAGTCCGGCGCAGTTCTCTCATCCAATGCTCGAAAGAGATCTGCAAGCAGCTGCCGCTTATGCAGGAGCATTCAGTAACCCCTTGCGAACAGATCTTTACAGCGACTATCTGGAGCCTCCGGTCAGGATTTGACCGGCAGCTCCTGCATATACTTCAGTGCATCGGCAAGGGTCGATACCGGTACAAGCTTCATGTCCGTGCCAATTTTATCAGCCTTCGCCTTGGCTTCCTCATAATTTTGAACAGGCACGAAAAAGATCTCCGCCCCTTTCCGGTCAGCTGCAACGATCTTATGTTTAACTCCGCCAATTGCCCCCACTTTTCCGTCCGGATCAATAGTGCCCGTACCCGCAACCCGATGGCCTTTGGTCAAATCCCCGGGAGTCAATTGGTTATATATCTCCATAGTAAACATCAAACCGGCCGAAGGCCCGCCTACATCTGTATCCACAAAGCTTACCTTTTTGCCTTCCATCTCAGGCTTTACCTTTTGTACCGCTCCGATCACTACCCCAAGACCCGGCTTCGCCACTCCAGTCTGCTGATTCTTGACTTCTACCAGCTTGATCGTTTCCTTTACTTCTTTACCTTCCCTCTGCAGCACAACAACTGCGGGATCACCAATCTTTCTGGTCGAAAGAAGCTTGGATAACGCATCCGGATCAGGAATAGTCTGCCCCTCTACACTGATGATTTTATCACCGGGCTTGAACTGTTCCTGGTTGCCCGTCACTGGTACTGAGAATACATACAGATAATCCACCACATCTTTATAAGGAATGTCCGCCGCATGATAAGCCGCCTGTACGGCATAGGACTGCGAACTGTTCATGTAATATACTTGCTCAGCCGCATACTCCTGTTCCGTCTTATCTCCCAGCCGGGTCTCCTTCAGCACAACCTCAGCATTAGAATTGAACACTGAGGCTACCAGAAGTGCAACATTCGCATAGCTCGCAGATACTGTGGTCATCATAAAAGTTCCCTTTTCATCCTTATCTGCATTCTGAACCTGAATCATTGGCGCTACCTCAGAGGCGCTGCCGGGTTGATAGACAATATAGGGCGTATTCATAAATACAGCAACATACAGAATCACCACAAATGTGAACAAGTAGGCTGTGGCACGGAATCCTACCCGGCGTTTCAGTTGCCTCACTGCTTTTCCCTTCTTTCCCTCAACACTGGACTATACACATCGAATGATCTTGTGAAGCGGCAGGTTGGACCGAGGCATGACGGTTGTCTTCTCTGCATAAATTGATAACAGTCTTTTTGCCTATGTCCTAAGCTATGAAGAGGTGATGCTCAAAATGAGTCCTATAAAAATACAACGAATAACCTCAGGTGCCGCTCCATTCGCCGGAGGGGCAGCTGCCATTCTGCTGGCTATTGCAATCGTATCTGCACCGGAGTCCTCTTTCGCGGCCTCTCTGCAAGGTCTTAAGTTATGGTGGACACTCGTCTTCCCGGCCCTGCTCCCTTTTCTGATCCTCTCGGAGATGCTTACAGCTTCCGGAGCAGTCCACGGCTTCGGTGTAATGCTTGAACCCCTGATGAAGCGAGTATTCCGGTTGCCTGGAGCCAGCGGATGGACACTTGCTCTGGGAATGACCGCAGGCTTCCCCGCCGGAGCAGGAGCAGTTATGCAGTTGCATAAGCAGGGCCGGATTACGGACAAGGAGGCAGGAAGGCTGGCCTCCCTGGCGCATTATGCCAGCCCGGTGACTGTGCTGATCGTTGTAGGCGCAGCTTTTCTGCACAGTCCCGCTTCCGGATACGCGCTACTGGCCATTCACTGGCTAGCCGGGTTATCCGCCGGCTGTACCTCTGCTCTGTTTGCCGGACGCTCTCAGCACCAATCAACCGCAATCCAGGAACAGGCACACCGTAAAAAAGCCTCTCTGCTGACACGCGTTTATCGCGCTGCTGCGGGCGCACGTGCACAGGATGGACGCAGCTTCGGAAGACTGCTTGGTGAATCGGTGGGTTCTTCCGTACAGAACCTGATGATCGTAGGCGGCTATATGATCATCTTCGCAGTTGTAATCCATATAGCGGCTTCAGCGCTCCCACAGCTTCCACAAGCACTGGTTTCAAGTCTGCTTGAAATACATCTGGGGTCTTATGCGCTTACTGCAGGAACAACAGCCCTTCCTGCCCTCAATTCTATGAACACGCTCACAGCTGCCTGGTTATCGGCAGCTCTGGCCTGGAGCGGTATCTGCGGACAACTCCAAGCGCTGACTCTGCTTAAACAAGCCGGCGTGCGTTATCTGTCTTATGCTGCCATTCGATTGCTGCACGGCGCATACGCATTTTTATTCACGCTTCTCCTGTGGAAACCGCTGCTTAATCTTCAGACGAATGTGCAGCCTGTAATAAATGCGACAGACGAACACCTGCCTGCTGTCACGCTAAGTCCTGTAACGGTCTGGCGCTCAATTCCACAGTTAGCGGCTTTGGAGGCACTGATCCTGCTCCTATTATTAACTCTGTCTGCAGCTGTTTATATTATGGCTTCATTCCGCCGTCCATCCGCTTAAATTTGAGATTCATGGCTTGCTCTACCTCAGGCGTCACAAAGTCGGAGACGTTCCCGCCGAAGTGTGCAATCTCCTTCACGACACTCGAGCTTAAGTAGGAATATTTGGGATTAGTCATCATGAAAATGGTTTCTGCATCGGGGTCCAGATTATGATTGATCGAGGCATTCTGCAGCTCATATTCAAAATCGGTAACCGTTCGGATGCCGCGGACGATCACCTGGGCATCCTTTTGCCGGACATAATTGACCAGCAGATCACGGAAGCTGTCTACTTCCACATTGGGAATGTCCCGGGTGGCCTGCCGGAGCAGATCGGTACGTTCTTCTACAGAAAACAACGGATTCTTGCTTAAGTTGTTAAGGACGGCAACAATCAGCCTGTCGAACTGTTTGGCTGCACGGTTAATAATATCCATATGCCCCATCGTTACCGGATCAAACGTTCCCGGATAAATGGCGACACGTTCTTTTCTAATCTGCAGACTCATTATTACCCTCCTTGCTGCTCTCCTGTACTTCTTGGGAGGCAGCCTCATACTTATAAATAGAGACTGTCGTCTCTCCATATACAGCTTGCCGTGTTCTATGGAATCCCGGAATATCCTCCGGATATTCATAGCCTGACTCATGTTCTAGTACAATCACCGCATCTTGGCGCAGCAGTCCCTTTTGAACCATAGCCAGCATCAGTTCATCCCCATGCTTCAGCCTGTATGGAGGGTCCAGGAAGACAAGATCGAACGAACGCCCCCGTTTCTCCAGCGCACTTAGCGCTCTGCCCGCTTCATTGCGGTATACCTCTGCATGCTCTTCCACCTTGGCCGCTTTCAGATTTGCGCGCACCGTATCAATGCTTTTCTGTTCCATATCCACAAAAACAGCCTGATCCATCCCCCTGCTCAAGGCTTCAATTCCGAGCCCGCCCGTTCCTGCGAATAAATCCAGCGCGGTACCTCCCTCAAAATAAGGGCCGATCATACTGAACATTGCTTCCTTGACCTTGTCAGTTGTAGGCCGCGTTCCGCTACCCGGAACACTTTTCAGGGGTCTGCCCTTTGCACTTCCCGATACAACTCTCACCACTATTCACCTGCTCTTATGTCTCTGTTAGTTATGCCGTTTAGGGCATAAGTCCAAGCCTATAGTACCACAATTGTCTATTGAAATAAAAAAATGTCTGCAGGTGTCTTATTGAGGCGGCTAATTTTTTCGGACTGCTCGTGTATAAAATTGGACATTCAGGGCCATCATGTAATTATCGGCATTGCAAGATGTCGTAGACAACCGCGGAGCAGGCTTACGTTTCCCCATAAGCTCTTCGTCCGGTTTCTCCTCTCCCATGAAAGGGCGCTCCGAAAGGGGCGCCCGATTTTTATATTCTAGCTCACTTCGATATTACAGTTTCCCCAAATAAAAAAACAAAAAAAAATCCGCCACAGAGGCAGCCTTTCATGTGAAAACAACTGTTGAATCCAGCTCTGTTATAACCAGAAGCACCTCTTTAAGGCCGCTTTTGGACATGGTGCTGTATTTTGAAGCTTTATTCCTCTCCGACTCGGGTTCGAAGTAGGCTACTTTCAGCAGCTTGTTGATTTCTACGATCCTCCGTATATTAATGCTATTGTTCCGGTCAGCGAGCAGAAAGCAATAGCCTGAGGCGTTGAGGACTTGAGTCCAATATTTTAAAGTCCCCGCTGTAAAATAAACGGAGTCCAACGTGTGCAGCAACAAAATCGCAGTGCGGCTGTCCGTCCCCAGGTAGATGATCTCATCAATTCTAACAGTTATAAGGCCCGTCTTCCCCTCAATATCTCTAGTTACACTTATGGTGTCCATGTTATGCCTCCAAGCTACTTGAGCAATTCTTCCGGTGTCTCACCTTTATATATGAAAAGGATACTGTCTGTAGTTACTATGAACATTGCTGTAAGAGCCAGCAAAGAAGCCATCCGGTAATTGATGCGGTGACATGCCTTTTTCAGGAAACCTTTCACTTCTGCTTCACCCCGCTTCATCCGGTAGGATAGAAAAAGCCAAGGAATTTCTGCCCGTTACTTCCCCCGCTCTTTCGAAACAGCATAATATAACAAGAATATGACTGTGACTGCAAAAAATGCTATGAGAATGAACAATTGCTCGTAGTAGACGATGACAGATAACAGTCCCAGAAATACAACTATCAGCACGATAATTAGAATGTCCTCGAATTTAAAGCGGAGCCGCTCAAAATCGAATTTAAACCCCCAACCAATCTTGTATAGCCAGATGGAGAGAACTACACTTATCAGTCCTGAGGAAAATTGCAAAAGATAACCATTGGACAGGCTGGCCTGGGCAGCATCGATGGAACCAAATAAAAGAAACGCTAAACCGGTTTGCAAAAAAGCATAGATTGCATATCCAAGAATTGTTGTGATCAATGACCATACCAGTGGGATCTTGACAACAACTGAAAAGAAAAAGATAAAAATCAACACCGTAATTAATGGTACTAAGTAAGCTAATGAGAGTTCATTTCTAAGTATGTAACTTTGCAAATTGATCAATAGACTTACGATTAAAGCTTCCCAGATAAAATCACCGGGCTTGAAACGGAAGAGCGCCATAACCAAATAATATACGCCTATCGTTTCTATAATCGAGAAAAACATAAATCCTGCCGGCTCCCAAGACAACTTTCAACACCGCCTGCTCTATTTTCATTCATTACATTAATTATATATCTGTTCCTGAGGATGCGTACACAATTTATTTATTTCCACATCCGTATTATGTCAGAATAAAAGTCTTTACACAGTAAAACAGCACCCTGTCAGGTGCTGTTTTGCTGTCTTGATTACTTATTTTTGGCGTACAGCCAATTGTAGTAGCTGGCATGCTTAATCTCATCCGTCATGATCTCGAAGATCCAGTCCCGGTACTGGGGATTGATATGCAAATAAAGCTTGCGATACTTTTCAAATGCTTTGAGTTCGCCGATCAGTGCCTTTTCAATACCTTCCAGATAACTGGCCGGCAATGGTTCTGTCCCTTCATCTGAAACCTTGGGGGCCATTCCGGTCAACTGTGTGTAAAGCGTCTTGAACATGCTCCGGTGCTTTCTCTCATCATCGCGGATGCCTGCAATAATCTCTTGTTCTTCCCTTGTAGGAGCCAATTTAATAAGGAAGTCATAAAAAAGCTCATCATTCCGTTCTCCTTGAATTGACTGCTGGATCAATTGGAGGACCATTTCGTCATTGCGGGACAGAAGCCGGTTGGATATCTGGAAATTAGGAGCAAAATACGGTTGATAATTCACGGTGGCACCGCCTTTTTCAAAATTAGGAACACTTAGTTACAGGATATTCACCTATAGCCTAAACGTTCCCCGGCGGCAGATTCATCGTCCTAGCCCAATTACAAATTCAAAATCCATTGCCCCATATCCGTGATGACCTGAGCATCTACCATTCCTGGTTTGTTATAACCCGCTGCGGTTCCCGCATCTTTCCCTTCATCATTCACGAAGAAATGATTAAGACCTGGGTACAGCTTAAAAGAAGCTGCAGGATTCCCTTTTAGAACATCCTTCCACTGCGGAAAGTCTTTGTCCGGATAGACCTGAAAATCATCGGCACCCTGTAGTACTAGCACCGGTTTGGTAAGGTTGCGAGCCAACTCGGCCGAAGGGTACATATCCATCTCTTTAAAATAATAAGCCGGAACACCAAATACACTAGGTGCTGCCTTAGATTGCTCTAAGGTCATAGCAGTGAGTCCTTTTCCTTTGGAGCGTTCGGTTTCGATTGCTGCAATGGTTTGTGCCTTACGCGGATCAGTGTCTGATAAATTTTGGATAGACGCCATATTCTGATCGTAAATAATCTCAAGTAAACTGCGCGGCGAACCCGCCAGCAGGATTAGTCCTGCAAAATTACCGCCGTCAGCATCAATTCTCGGGGCCAGCATACCTCCAAGGCTATGACCAACGAGATATACCTGTGCGGGATTCATTCTTTTGTCAGCCTTTAGCATCTTAGCTGCAGCAATTGCATCATCAACTGTTTCATCCTTAACACTAACGGTTGCAGCTGCAGCTCCCATAAACTGCTCCGGATAAGAATAATTCCGTTTATCGTAACGAAGCACTGCGATGCCTTGTTTGGCAAGTCCATAGGCTATATCCCGGAAAGGCTTATAAGCGAATACTGTTTCGTCACGGTCTGAAGCTCCTGAACCCTGAACAAGCACTACAGAAGCCAAAGGTTGTGTCGTATGATTGGGGAGCGTCAGCAACCCTTTAAGCGGATGTGATGATCCGGCATCAACAATCACCTCTTCCTCGGTTACTCCATCAGGAAGCTTAAGCTCCGGAGCTTTAGATGGTGTTGCTGCAGCAGCAGGGGCAAACCAAAGTCCCTTAATTTTTCCGGAGCTGTCTGTGGTTATCGTTATAGTCAAATTCCCTTTTGGAAAAATGGCTGTGCAGGTAATTGTCAGATCATGATTCACTTGATGGCTTGTTACTGAACCAATCTTTAGGTACTCGCCATAGGTATCGGTTATGCCTTGCCAAACTTCCTGAAGCTTGGTAACAGTAATGGCCTTTTGGCTTGACTCATTTAAAAACTGCCGCCATAACACCTCATGCTGATTCGAGGCCAGCAGTCCTGTTACTTTCTCAGCAAAAACCTGTGGAGTATGTACAGTAACTTGAGCCAAGGGTGAATCATATGAGACCACTAACCCCATAGCAGTCAGCAAGGATATCGGAGCATAAATAAGATTGCCTTGAAGCACGGCTTTTTCTTCAATCACAAACTTATCCTTCCCATTCAATATGGCTTCATTGGCACCAAGTTTCAGCGTAATCTGTTGGCCGTTACGGCTTAGTTGAAGAACTTTTTGTTTCTTTATGTAATGAACTTCCAGACTCAACGCTTCACCAACCTTACGGATAGGAACCAATACCGTATTACCTTTTGCAAACGGAGCCGCATTCACGGGAAACTTCAGTACTTCATTGTTTACACTAAATGTCATTTTAAGTGCTGCTCCATGTGCCGCCGGTGCCGACCAAGACCATACACCCACCAGCAGCACGCAAGCCAATATGAAAGATAATTTGTTTCTCATGTTATTATCTCCTTTCTGATATCACATCCTTTTCTAATACGAACTAGATGGTAAATGGTTACATTTACTTGTTGGAATTCACCTTCTATTTACTCACATCCTGCCGCTCTCCTTCAGGAAAATAAAATCTTTGCCACGCCGGGTCAATCTCACACCTTGTGTGTTGACGCCAAGCAGCCTGTTGCCGGACCTTGTGAAGATGATATTCTCTACCAGCCGGTCATCAAAAATCTCCTCTATTCTTTCATTAAAATCCTCCTCACCCAAATCCAGGGCCTCCTTCTCCAGAGGTACACCCGCTTCAATCAGTTTCAGTACGATATAAGTTCTTTCTTTCTCTTCCATATCTTCACCACTCTCATAAATAATAAATTTCACAATCAAAACTGTACCCTTCTTATTCTACACTACTCCTCTATATTTACACTGGCTTGTCCTTCACAACTAGTAAAAGAAGCGCGACCCGGCATTTCTGCCCGAAGATCGCGCCCATTTCCTGTACTTAGATGAAGCAAGCACTCAAAATAATAACCAGAAGGATGTAAAGCACCAGAATCGCACCTGTCGAAGTAAAAGGACTTACAACAGGGCCAACATTAGCGCCACCCACATTACCGCCATACCCACAATCTGCACCCATGAGATTACCTCCTCCAATTTGATCACTACACAACAGAATATGTCCCCGAACCCCGTACAGATTGGGCTAAACGGTTTATTTTTAGGCCGCTGCTTGTGAATTTTTCAAAAGGCGGGGTTTCCGATCATTAATCCGATACCAGAATTCCGTCAAAGCTCTCCGGTCCGACACGAATTGTACCTAGAAGATTGGAGGAGACAAATGCAGTATACGTAAGTTGAGGTGTAACCGGTGGTAAGAAATCAGCGGCAGAGAATGCAATTACCTGTGGTGCCAGGACACTTAAGCTAAAGGTGGAGGTCGCTGAGTATACTACCGGGTCTGTAGGCAATGTCCCTCGGACAATCGTTATCGTAATACCAACCAGAGCCAGTGGAAGCTGGACAGATACAGTTCCCTTTAGCAGTACCCGGGGATTCGTCGTAATTCCTTCAGTAATCAGGCCAATCTGACCGAATAATTGAGGCGTATTGATCACAAGAATCGGGATGGCAATGGAATTGGCAGTACTGGCATTCTGTGAAGTTCTTGCATCCAAATAAGTTCCCATATGAGCACCTCCTTTCCTACCTTATTGTATTTCGGAACGCTATCTATTGCTTGGTCTACTAGCCTGTGAGCAAGGCCTAAATGATAAGCTGGATTCATTCTTTAGTTGAACCGTCCCTCTTATTGAATGCAAGCTCGAAAAGTCCGGTTGCGGACAATCCGGCAAGTCCGCCTGCCCAAAGACGCAGAATCAGATTCATTTCGGTAAACGGGTAAGCTACAGCTCCGACAAACAGGCCAATCACGAGCCCTACGGCAGGAACCAGGTTTCGTGGCAGGTTCACGGTGGTCTTGACCAGTTGAACCAACGCGAGAACAAAAACAGCCAACACTGAAGCAAACGCAAGAACATTATTCAGCGCCTCGTTCACCATGTTCATCAACCCTCCTTCTTGGCTGTGAGGAGGCCTGCCCGGTATAATACGGTGAGCGTTCTGTAGAAGTCATAACTGCCTTGGGAAGGGGTATCCAATAGTCTCGCAGCCGTTGCGGCGCTGACGGCCAATTGTGCCCATTCCGGAACATTCATGGTTGAACGTCCTTCTATGGCTGCCAGCCGTTCAATCAGATCTTTAATGGTCTGACCCTGCTCCTGTACTCCTGTCTTTAGCATATCCCTGCTTGTTCCCAGTCCATTGACAAGCTGTTGAAGCTCCTGCAGCTGCACTTCCAGAGTGGCCAGCTTCTGTCTATCCTCTGCCGACATCTCATCATCCTCCATCTCATCATATTGAAACAGATTATTGGCATTCATAATTTGAATTAGCTTCGAAGCGTAACCGGGATCCGTGGCATAACCTGCCGCAGCGATCTCTTTTGCAGCGTCGGCTCCCCCTACACCAATCACCTTGCTATACAGATTCCGGTTCCACGAAACACCGTCCAGAATCAGTGCAGAGTGATCCGCAACCGATTCTCCCCAGTTATTATAGGCACGAAAAGCTGCAGACACCTGCACAGCTTTCCCGTTCTGATATTCTGTTGTCTGTATCGTGATGCTTCCGGCTGGACCCCTGCCTTTGATCCCGAACAGATTGTTGGCCCTGACCGTCAATCCACTACTTCCCCAGCCGGATTCGAGCGCTGCCTGTGCGATCGTCAAGGAGGCTGCGATACGGCTTCGGCGCATATCAGCGATAGTAAAGGGGGCAATGGCAGCAATAAATTCCTTCTCGGTCATCTCATCACATCCTTTCTCTATATAAAATGCGCTTTAAGATAATCTGCTTGTGCTGCTCCCTATGGATGTTTTGTTTTTAATAGATTTGAATGCAAAAAAACGCCGGAGCATCAGCTCCCGCGTTTTTTTGCAGCACCCTGTAATATAGAAGTAAGAATAGGACTGGTAATATTAAACATATAGTTCTTGTGAATTTCATATTTTTACAGTAATATAGTAATAATTAACTACTAAGGAGGGTCTATTATCCTATGCCTTCATATTATTTCAAAGAATTTTGGACACCTCTAAGCTGGGTTGGGGTTAAACTTTTTCGAGACGACGAAGGATTTCTATGGATTAAGTGGTGGTCCAAACCGCGTAAAAGATTACGCTGACCTAACTTATCCGCCAGTTCAAGCTTATCGCTGGAAGAAGCAACCCTTTCCTCATACCCGATTCAATAGTTCTTTTGACCCATTTAAAAATGTTCTGTTAATGCTAAGTCCATAATCAGCAGGCTGCCTCAAAAGTAATCCGGTTTTTTCCGCTGCGTTTGGAGATATATAAAGCTTCGTCAGCCAGACGCAGCGTTTCAATGGTGTCTGCCCCATCCGGGTACCATACTGCAGCCCCCACGCTGCACCCTACATGGATATTTTCATCTTGAATGATAATGGGCAGATTTATCTTGCTTATAATCCGCGAAGCCACAATCTCAGCTTCCTGCATGGGTTTAATCGCAGAAGTATGAAGAATCACTACAAATTCATCGCCGCCCAAGCGGGCTACAATTTCATTATCCCTCGTACAATCGAGTAGCCGGAATGCCACCTCCTGCAGCAACGCATCGCCTGTAGCATGTCCCAAGGTATCGTTCACTTTTTTAAAGCCATCCAGATCCAGATATAAAAAGCTTAGTGTACTCCGGTTTTGTTTGGCCTTGTTGACGGCATGGGCCAGAAACTCATCCAGCGCGGTCCGATTCGGCAGACCGGTAAGATTGTCATGAAGCGCCATATCCGCCATATAGCTCAGTTTATTCTCCGTCTTGGTCAAGTGGTTGACTAAATTCCGCAAGGATTCCGACAGGACAGCCACATCTTTGAACCGGGTTGAGGCAGGGATCTCCACCTTGGCTCCAGTGCTGAGCAAATCAGCTGTCTTTGTGATATTATTCAGCGGCCGTACAATCCACCCTGCCACGAACCAGCCCATAACAGCAAATAGAACTGCCGCAACCAATCCACTGTACGCGATATTACGCTCTAGTTGATGTACAGAGGCAAACGCCACATCTGCAGGTTGCCGGATAATCACAGACCAGCCCAAACCGGGATAGTTCTGATACCCGTCACCATAAGCATAACCGGTCAAATAGGATTGATTATTTCTGCCGTAAGATTCTACCGTCCAGGAGTTAACTCCGGTTCGTGCTTTTTGCAAAGTTTCATCCGTCATTTTCTTACCTACCAGTTCCTTGGGGCCCAAAAGGATGGTGTCATTTTTTTGACTAACAACAAAAACCTCTACATCCTTTAGACGCTCCTTGAGCGGAGTGACTATGGATCTCTCTACTTCTCTGGACCATTCCCAGCTTAAATGTGCCGCCAGCACACCTGTCACCAGGCCTTCCCCGGTTTGTACAGGTACACTTATATCCACAAACTGCAAGGCTTCACCATTTGGGTTCGGCAAAAGCTTCGACAATAAAACGGCATCGTGTACATCCCCGATATATGTTCCTTTTGAACCCTCCTGAAACACGGGACGCTGGCTTATATTCTGACTGAGCAGGATATTGTCTGTAGATGAGAGCACATTCCCTTTCGAATCCAGAAATCCAACCCAGGTGAACACAGGCAGACTGCTTTTTAATTGGTTCAATAAGCCGTCTGCTTCCTTTTTGTCCACGGGTACCTGAAAAGCATTAAGTTTGCTGAGCACCTCTACCTCTCCAGTCCGCGACCACATGAAATGATCCAGTTTCTCGGACATCTGATAGGCCTCTGCAGCAAGGGAACCTCCGATACTAAGCTCGACAGACCGGGTAGACTGATTCCCTATGACGTAGCTTAACAACATGGTTAATAGAATAATCATTACGGCAAAAGCGCTGGATAGTAGTGTACGCAGGTTTAAAAACATTTCATTCTCTCCTTGAGGTGCCTGGATTGCAGCATCCGTAAAAATAAGGCAACAATCTTTGTCGAATATAGTCGATATTTATGTATCGGTCACATTCATTCTGAAAATAATATATAATTATTAAATACATATTTTGGTTATGACTCTCATTCTTCATTTATCTGATTGCTTATAGCAAAATAATACTCTGTTGCCTGAATGATAATGCTTACATAACCAGGCTGTAGTATAATCTGCTCATCAACCATCCCAAGGAGTGACCACTGATGTCAGAACAATTTGAAATGTATGATGATCCGTTCAAGATGCTTATCCTTCTGGCTACCTTAATTTCCGAGAAGCAGGGTACCGAGCTCAGGTATGAGCATGTCCCATCATATGACAATGCCGTTTTTTCTATGGAGCATGAAAGATTTTTCTATAAAAAGGATAGCACTGAAATCACCTGGTTTGAATTCCTGGGCAGAGATATCTCTTCATCACGGGACCTGTCACGGTCTGAATACAACAAGATGTTCGTTGACTGCATGTCTTCCCTTTACAATCTGTAATCCACTAAATTGCCCTGCATAGTGCCTTTTTCACTTCTGAATACCCTCCCTCTTTCAACTGAGGCTGAGGGTATTTCTGTTAGTGTTCAGAAAATTTAAATCTTTTCTTTTAAAAATAGCACTTTAGTAGATTGCCCAGATCATTGCAGTTCGATATAATAGCAAAAAAAACAGCGGAGGTACAAATGGACGACTCCAGCAGAAAAGAACCGTTCCGATACGTGATGAACCAGCCCATAGAATGTTGGCTGGAACTTCCCGCGAGTAATTCCGGTCCAGGTGCCGGAAAATTAACAGAAGGAGTGCTGCTTGACCTTAGCCGTTCAGGCTGCAAGGTGCGCACCTCGCTAAATCTCCGCTTTACCTCTGGTGATACGAAGCTGATCATTCACTTTCAGCTCGCGGAAGACAAGCTGCAATTCGAAGGAAGCGTGCGTTGGGGATGGATGTTTGGACTGGGCCAGTTCCAGTACGGAATCCGTCTCGATTTACAGGAAGACGAAGAAGAGCAGCTGATGCGTGAATTGGAAATCTGGACCAATACCCGCAGAGTACAAGGATTATAGCAGGCTCATCATCTTAGATGCCCTCCACAAGGAGGACGTCTTTTTAAGGTATGCGCGGTGTCAGTTCTCTGGAACTGAGGTAGCTGAAGTATACATACGCAAAAGCGAAAGCACAGCCCAGGGCCATACTTTCGCTCCATTGTATTGCATTTTGATAATTCCGGAACCTATGAATTTAATCTTCAATCCTTTTCTGGATCAACAGCTTCATTACATAAATCAGTATGGCTCCAACAGCAGCCTCGAAGATCAGAGCCCAGTAATTAGTTCCGATATCGGGTAATTTCAGTCCGGAACGTATTGCAGAGGCCTCATAAACCTTAAACTGGAATGCGTTATTCAGTGCACTAATGTAGCTTCCCCAAAACTGATTCTCAATAAAGCTTATTCCGTTCTCGATCACTGCAAAAACAGCGATAGCAATCCAGATTGTCCCCTTTACGCGAAGGCTTTTCGCTGTGGTGACGGCAAACATTAAGAGGATCAGTTCAAATCCGGCGGTCCACAGGAGATTGAATATGCACCAAGAGGCCACCTGCCAGAAATTCACCGGTAGAAAATCAGAGGAGTATACCAGAATATATAGACCTAGATGAATCGCGGCAAGACCCGTCACCAGCAGCAGCAGGATCCAGTTGAGCAATAGCGGTGAGATAACATTCTGTATAGTACCTACCGGCACAAGCCTTCTGGCATATGATTTTAAGTAACGGACATAGCTGAAAAAGGCAAAGAGCAGCAGGGTACAACCAAAAACGCCATATGCCATCATATTATAGGAGAGCAGATCAACCCCCATAGAGCTGTTCGAAATCCATATTCCAGCCTGGACAAGCAGCATAATGACGAAGAAAGCGAGGATCCGCTCCTGTCTGCGTTTCAAGTCATATTTCATCAGCTTCAGCATTCTGCATACACCTCTCTGAACAGCTCATCGATACTTTTCCCCCGCTGAAGCCTGAGATCCTCTACTTCGCTATGCAGGACGAGCTCACCCTCTTTGATAAAGATCACTTCATCAAATATTCGCTCAATGTCAGTCACAAGATGGGTGGATAGCAGAATCGTACTGTCTTCCTCGTAGAACTCCATTAGCGCATTAAGTATTTTTGTCCGAGCCACTGGGTCAACTCCGCCGATTGGCTCATCCAGAATATATAAGCTGGCTCTGCGCGAGAGCACCATGGTCAGCTGCAGGCGTTCACTCATTCCCTTGGACAAGGTACTGACCTTGTCACTTTCCCTTAATTTCATGAATTCCAGCATGTTCTTTGCTTTGCCTAGATCAAAGTCCGGATAGAAGTCCTGCTGAAACTTAAGTGCGTCTCCCACCTTCATCCATGATTCTGTTAAGGGACAGTCTGGCATGAAAGACACCAGCGATTTACTCGCTTCTCCCACCGGAACACCCAACACAGAAATCTTCCCCGAAGTTGGCTGGGCAAGACCGGCAATCAGCTTCATCAGTGTAGTTTTCCCACTACCATTGCTGCCGAGCAGGCCGACGATTTTACCGGCGCCAAGTTCCAAGGAGACCCCATTCAGGGCATGCTTAGAACCGTATTTTTTGGTCACATTTTCAACTTGAAGTATCCTGTCCACTGAAATAATCCCCCTATGATTTAGTCCTTGAAGCAATATTTTCTGCTACAGCCGTCAGGATCTCTTCACTCTGAAAGCCCAGCTCCTGCATGCCGCGGAAAAATCGTTCCAACACATCCTGCGCCATCTCTTTTTTTATCGTAAGAATAGTCTGTTCATTACCGGTCACATATCTGCCCATCCCACGCCGGGTTTCCACGATTTCTTCACGCTCCAGTTCCTGAAAGGTTCTTTGCACCGTATTCGGATTAATCTGCAGTTCAGCGGCCAATTCACGTACGGAGGGGATTTTGTCGCCCGGCTTGAGCTTTCCGGTAACGATCTCCCCTTTCATATAATTCATGATCTGGAGATAAATCGGCTGATTGTTGTCAAATTCTATGGTCATCAAGCAACGTCCCTTCGTCTGAACACCATAAATCCCGCCAGAAGAAACAGCACGAAGTATACGGACAGCACCAGAATGGAGAAGTGCAGCGTCATTCCTGGAATCGGTGCTCCTCCTCCTTCATACGCAGCCAGATTCATGTTGGGAAATAATACGTATTTGTAGAAATCGCGGAAAATGACCAAATTACTAATTGTAATAGCAAACATCGTGCTTCCTATGGTTACGCCAGTAGAGGTAGTCAATATTCCAATCATAAAAGCCAGCGCAGTGTACATCACCAGATACACGCTGTTGTAGAGCACGGAAGTGAGAACATCACCAATGCCCAGGTGATCTCCATTCATTCCAAACCACACGCTGCCAGAAGCATAAACTGCTACAGTAGTTACTATTGTCAGGCTGAGTGCGTACAACAGGACGGTCAAATATTTAGAGGCCAGGATGGCGGTTCGGCTACGCGCACGAATCAGCAGGAATTTGATCGTGCCCTGACTGTATTCCTTGGTGACTATACCCGCTGTCCCGATAATGACCAGAATACTCAGCACTTGGCCAATAGCCGTCGGCATCATCATTTCCGCCGCAAACGCTGGCCCGGAAGCAAAAAGCTCTGCCGCAACGGAATGCACAATATACCCTACCAAAAACGGCAATACGATTAAAAGAGCATAGGCTACAAAGAAAGTCCGTTTCTTCGATAATTTGAGCCATTCGTTCAACACCAGATTATTAAATTTACGCAATGCGGTTCCCTCCTGTCCATTTGAGGAATTCTTCTTCAAGACTCTGTTTGTTATCAGTTATACGGTAGACCCCTACTCTCGCCTCACTGAAAGCTGCCACTAGCCCCGGTACTTCATTGTCCTTCATACTGACCAGGACTTCAGAATTCGCCTCATCCGTTCGAATGAACTGAACTCCTGACTGTGCTCTGATAACTGTTAGAGCAGCTTCCAGTTGATCTACCCGGATGGCAAGGGGAATTTCGCCCCCAACCTTCACTTCTTCTCCCAGCGGAGTTACTGCGATCAGTTGGCCATTCTGAATAACAACCGCACGGTGGCAGATTTGTTCGATCTCCGCAAGCATATGACTCGAAATCAGTATCGATATGCCCTCCACCTCAGCGATAGTGCGCATATATTCACGCATTTCACGAATTCCCGCAGGGTCCAGCCCGTTTGTGGGTTCATCAAGGATGAGCAGCTTAGGTGCTTGCAGCAGCGCTTGGGCGATCCCCAGCCGTTGGCGCATCCCCAGGGAATAGGCTTTTACCTTTTTGCCCATAGCTTCCTGCAGGCCGACCAGCTCTACCACTTCATCAATCCGTGCATCCGTGATACCGTCACTCATCCGCTGATATTGCTTCAGGTTGTCATAACCCGTCAGATGGGGATAGAACTCAGGGTTTTCGATGATCGCGCCAATGTGGGCGATGGCCTTGTTAAAGTCATTGCGGATACTGTGTCCGTCAACCAGCACATCTCCTTCCGACATACGGATTAGACCGGTCATCATGCGGATGGTGGTTGTTTTCCCGGCTCCGTTAGGTCCCAGCAGCCCGACAATTTCTCCCTTACGGATATCAAAAGACAGCTTATTCACTATGGCTTGCCCTTTGATAATCTTACTAACCCCATTCATCTGCAATACGATCGGCGCGTTCCCAAAACCTGATGATTCAACATAATATTCAATCTGACTCATGGCACCCTCCTGTATTTGAATTCAATTGTTTCCGGTTGAATATTCTATTGTACCGGTGTGTTAGTTAAATAGTACACTGACTCTCAGGTTTTGTAAAGCCTAATTATTCCAGCCTTAATATCCGGAGTCTGGCTGTACTTCTGATGGGGGAAATTGATATCTTTCAGCAAGTTGCGGGTAATAACGTGTTTGGCTTGCAGAAGCTGTACGGCCCCGCTATGATCAAAAGATCAGTCACGTTCAGAAAGGAATCCGCACTTATGATACTGTTCATTCACCGCAAAGATCTGCGTACGATTGATCTACCAGCCTTTGATGCCATCCATTCTGCTGGTGTAGCCAGCTTGCATGTACTAATCCTTGACCCTTTCCTGCTACGTAAGGAGCGGTATCTGGAACATAGCGGCCTTAACTTTCTCACGCAAGTTGCTCAGCTGCAGCAAGACTACATCCTGGCAGATAAAAAGCTGCATATTCTGTATGGAGAGCCTGACAGGGTCGTCCAGAAGCTGGTACAGGCCCATCCCATTGAGCAAATAATGGTGCATACAGATTACACACCATATGCATTGAAGAGGGACAAGCAGTTAAATGATATAGCATCCTCACTTAACATCCGTTTTCAATCGTATTCCGACAACATGCTCTGTGACCCGGATGACTTCATGGATTGGAGCGGACGTACGGAGCCATACAAGGTCTTTACACCCTTTTACCGCCGCTGGCGCACATTCCTCACAGAACGTTTCCGTCCACCTTATTCCACAGGTTTACAGGATCTACACACGGCCTGCCTGGAGCAAGGTATAGTTGATACCTTCAGGATTCCGGATGAGGTTGAACGCCTGCTAAGGCAACTATCGTTACAGACAAAAGATATGGATGTGAATCGAATCCTCGAGCGTTTTCTTAGTGAGAATCTACTGGATTACACGGTGAGACGCGATAAATATGCGGAGGATGGTACGAGCCGGATCAGCCGTCATTTAAATACAGGCGCGATTTCAGCTCGAACGATTTATTCAAGATTGACAGAAGGAGAGCGCGGAGGAGAAGAATGGCTGAGGCAGCTGGCCTGGCGGGATTTTTACCTGCATCAGGCCCGCCTGGATGCTAATTTTTTCAACTATGAGAAGGTCTTTGATCTGACTAGTCTCGGTACCAGACATTTTGAATCCTGGTCCCAGGGAAACACAGGTATTCCAGTCATTGATGCGGCTATGCACCAGTTGAACGAAACAGGTTGGATGCCGAACCGCCTGCGGATGATTACCGCGATGTTCCTCACCAAGAATCTGGGCTGTCCGTTTATTTACGGAGAACGGTACTTCCGCCTGAAGCTTAGCGATTACGATAATGTGCTGAACCGGGGCGGCTGGCTGTGGAGTTCGTCACTCGGCTTTGACGCCTCCCCGTACTTCAGAATTATGAATCCGGTAACCCAATCACAGACTCATGATCCAAGCGGAAGTTATATCCGCACCTGGCTGCCGGAGCTGACAGATATGTCGGACAAAGAAATCCACCTGCCCCGCCCTGAAGCGATTGTTGATCTAAAAACTTCACGGGTACTGGCAATTGAAACCTATAAACAGATTCTTCAAAGTAGAAGATAGCAGCTTCAAGCTCCCTCTTGTTCTTTCCTTAGAATCTCAAGAATAAGCGAAGTCTCCGCCGTTAGCTGAAGGATGTCTTCTGACAGTAGTTTCACCTGCTCCCGGAGCACAGGTACTTCATCGGTACCCTCCAGATATCGGGTGACGAAATGAAGGAAAACATCCACTTTTCGAAGCATCATCAGCACCGGGATAGCCTTAATTTCTGCTTCTGAGAGAATGATTTGGCGGCTGAAGCCCCGGCAAAAATCCCGGACTGCTGCCTTTTCCTCCGCATGCCCCAGCAGCCCGGACAGAATAACCGCCGGCTCCATCGCCCGGACATCGAAGGTGCAGAATTCAAAATCGATCAGCGCGGCTACTTGCCGGTGATCGGTTGTTTCTACCAGCAGATTGGAAGCATTCAGGTCCCCATGTACCAGTTGATGTGGCAGCTCTTGCAGTTCGGTCAACGAACCCGCGATGTTGTCATAGGCTTCGTACAGCATGTTCAGCTCTGGAGCAAGATCTGCAAACGGTACTGGCGGCTTCAGACAGAGCTCATGGATTACTTCTGTGGTGCACAGTGGATAAGCCTGCCTCAGCTCATAATAAGGCTTGTACACTGGAGCCAGCTCAGGATTGATGTCAGACAGTACAGTAGATAACCCACCCGCAGCCTGCCCGAAGGATTCAAAATAACCGTTCTCCTCTTCCGCCGGTGAATCTCCGTCGATATATTTGAACAGGCAGGCGAATTTGCCGTCCGCATCCTTCAGCTGAACTACTGTTTCTCCAGCTGGGGTGCAGATCGGTACTGGCACTTTGAAAGGTAAATCTAACCCCCCCAGTTTTTGCAGCACGGCATGCTCAAATTTTATTTTGTCTCTATCCCTGTGCGTATCATAGATGCGGAGTACGGCACGGTGAGCACTATTTTCCACAAAATAGGTTGTATTGTTCCAGCCGCCGCTCCGCTTCCTCAGCGTTCCGCTCCATGCCGGCCAGGCCTGGCTTATCATTTTCTCCATAGGCTGATGCCCCTCTCTTAATTGTTGTGTAACGAATCTCCCATGAGCAGGCCTTATATGTAAGGTGGTGAAGATGTGGCCGATGTTGCACAAATCTATGGGCCGTATTTTCAGTTGAAAAATATTAATCAGTTCAAGGGCAATTGTAAAATCAGTGTCTGGTTATGTCAAATCGCCAAAAAACACTTACTTCACTGATCATGGGACTACTGCCGGCAACCGCTGCCGTCGAAGCTCAGTTTGTGGACCGGAAATAGAATATTTGGAGCTTACCTTGAGGCTCCTCTGATTTTTCCGCTATAATAAATTCCATATTGATATACACAAAGGATGGGATACCTATGGACGCAACTGTTTCCAAACGATGGCTGCTGGCAAGGCTATATGAGCCAGAGCAGACAATTGTAGATTGCCGGTTTACGCTCGGTAAACCAGATGCTGGTCGGGAGTGTTATAAGCAGGAGCATATTCCGGGTGCCATTTATCTCGATTTGGAGCTGGATCTGTCCAGCCCGTTAGGGGAGCACGGTGGACGCCACCCTCTACCCGACCCGGAGGTGCTTGCTGCACGACTGGCCAAACTCGGGATAGGTAACGATTCACGTGTTGTTGCCTACGATGATGAGAACGGAATGAACGCTGCGCGGTTCTGGTGGCTGCTTCGTTATCTGGGGCATGAACAAGTATATATACTGGAAGGCGGATTCAGTGCCTGGAAAACCGAGAAGTTCCCGGTCACGGTTCATCAGCCGGTGCGCGTTCCGAGTACTTTTGTGCCAAAGGTTCAGGTCCAGATGCTGGTTGGTGTTGAGGAGGTGCGCCGGATATCTGAACGGACGATTGATGCTGCAGTGCACGATCCGTCTTCAACTGCGGATTCGTCCCCCGTCCTCCCTATTCTGATTGACTCCCGAGCCAATGACCGCTATCACGGCCAGAATGAGACGATGGACAAGAAAGCCGGCCATATCCCCGGCGCGGTGAACTTCTTCTGGAAAAACACACAAAATGAAGATGGAAGCTTCAAGAGCACTGAGCAGCTGCAGGAGCATTTTGCTGAGCTGGACAAGGATGCCGAGATCATCGTCTACTGCGGTTCCGGCGTAACCGCTTGCCCGAATGTCCTGGCGCTGGAGAAGGCCGGATTTAAGAATGTGCGGCTGTATGCTGGCAGTTGGAGCGACTGGATTAGTTATGAGGAGAATCCGGTGGCTACGGGAGAGGAATGAACAATGGCATAAGCATGCAAAAGCCCGCGCCGGGTTCTCGCCCGACGCGGGCTTTTTGTGCTGATTACCGCTACACTGGCGGTGCAACTTGTTTTCAAAAAACACGGATTCCCTGTGCTTTTCCAGCTATTTGCGCATATTCCAATTGCGGCACAGACTCAAGGCGCGTATCTGCTAACATCTACGGCGACATGCTCGAGCTTGGTTTTGCTTAACGAATGATAAGGAGCAAAGATGGTAACGTACCGGTCCTTCAAAGGGAACGTCAGCATGTCGGTACCGTTTACTTTGTACCATTTACCCTTCACATTATTGGATTCAGGCAATGTGACTACAGTGCCTTTATAGCTGTGGGAATAATCGCGCGGGGACACAGAAACTCTCATGTATTTAAAGAAAAAGGTAACGCTGTCACCGGCAACGCCTACTCTTGAGAAGGAATCGCCTGTGATCATCCGGGTAGGCACGTAGGCGGTTTCGAATCCGTCGAAAGAAGCAAAGGCTTGAATGATCTTTTTGTACTCAGCGGACGAATAAGGCACATCGCTCACCGTGAAGTTCAGCTTTTGGGAGGCTGCGGCGGAATTCGAAGCGACAGACGCTGCCTGTCTTTCCGTATTACCGGCTGCCGAGGACGGCTGAGCCGATATTCCTGTGAAAAGTATGCTTGTGGCGATTGAAGCTGCGATCCATTGGGGGTGACGCATGTTGTATCCATCTTGAAGCCGAATTGTATCCAAGTTGTAAATAAACGCAAGCACAATTTTCACTGAGTGCCAAGGCCGCTTCCCCCAGGATCCGTCCCCCATTTGTCAGTCCCAGCTAAAGGCCGGGTCGGTTACCTTCCGCTACAGCTTGGTCAGCACATGCGCGCTCACAAAGTAATCCCTGTCTTCATATTCGTCATGGACGAACTCCCACAGCAGCGAAAACCTTAATTCAACTTTATACAACCGCATAATTTGCGGATGAACGTGGACAAACGCCCCCGGCAGGCACAAGCCTTGTTTTGCCATCTCCGGCAGATGCCCGTATATCAGGTCCAAGTTTTCCCGGTGATTCCCTCCCGTCAGCTCCAAAGTCTTAAAAGCAGCCGGGCTGGTATAGCCGGTTGTTTTGATGTGCTGCAGCAGCAAAGTATCGGTTAAATGGACAATCAAACCTTCGGGTGCCAGGAGGCCTCGCAAAGATTGAAAGATATTGATATGGATCCGTTCTAGCAGCCGATCCAGCTGAGCGCTGAATTCTGGCGTATGGGTAACCTTGTTTTTCTTCCGGTAAAAGAAGGCGGAGATGAGCTGCGTCGTGAAGCATAAATTCATGACCACATCAAAAGGAGGGTGCAGCGGAGAGAAATCCACGTTGGGCAACAATTGGTCAACCTTTGCTTTCAAGTCATCCGGGGATGACACTTCCGTTCCTACTCCGGTCAAATCAATGATAGCACATTGGTATTTTTCCGGGTGCGCCGACTTGGCCAGAAAGCGGTCCAGCGCTTTTTCATCGATATCGACGATTGTGATCCGCTCAAATATTGACTCGATGTACGAAATGGGCACATCGTTTCCGTTCCCGGCCCCAAGCAGTAAAATATGCCCGCGCCCGCAGCGGTTATGTTCCAGCGTTTGCTCCAGAACTTGCTGAATCTGATCCCGGTAGCCCGCCCAGTGCTGCCAGTCATGCTGGGTTGAGTCATTTCGGAGGGTGTTGGCTTTGCGGAATCTGATGTAAGGCACTTTGACTTTTCTAGTAAATGGATTCATATCGTGATTCACCTTTTCTATCTAGAATGGAGCTTTACGGAGATTATATCGTTTATTGGGCTTATTATCACCCATCAGGACATGGATCATATAGGCAGCCTGGTGATTTGTCCTAGCAGATCCCCCCGAATAGAATCCAGGACATGGCACTTATGAAGACAGGGTTCAACAACGTACGGTTATATGCGGGGAGCTGGAGCGACTGGATTAGTTTGTCATATTCTCCACCGAGAGACCGGACAGGTTCTCCCAAGTTGCTGTGAATTCATTGTAAAGCATGCCTGGCTCTACGACCCCTGGAGAGCTTATCCATGCTCGCCGTTAACGCATGGATAAATATTGTCTTCCGTACTTTCGAAAACGTCGACCCCTCCGGTTTACTCTTTTCGAGGCTCTATCACTTTCAGGCCTACTTTCTGGCTGTCTACGCGTAATGTCTGAAATTGCTTCCAACCGTCCAAGACTCGCTATTGGTGGCTTGTCTTTAGCCTTTCCAAACAGGATTTCTACCTGCTATACTCCACAACCTAGCTTGGTCGCACCGAAAGTTGAGCTATAAAATCTAGTGGTTCCTTCTTTAATTTATGTACTGTAAAGCGCTTTCATTTACATTATTATTGAGTTGTTATTTCTCGAAAGGAGGACATATTTCAGTAAAAATGTAAACGCTTTTACTAGGTTGCCAAATTTATCGACAGGGTGGTGGTACAAGAAAACCCTTGTGCCGCAAGCCTCGGCGAATGCCGGGAGGCTATATAATATTTATTTTGGGAGGGGAAGTAACACGATGAACAAACGGATTAAGCAGATTTTGATGTTAGTGCTTGCGGTTGCATTGTTTTTGCCGCAGTTTGGGATCGCGCAAAAGGCAAGTGCGGCAAGTACGAACGGAAATTATGTCTTAAAAGTTCAAACCACAGGCGGGAAACAGTGGGATGGCGTGCAAATACCTACAGGAGCAAGCGGCTTAAATCTCATTGCCGGTACAACCTATACCTTCTCATATGATTTATACACCCCTGACCAAGATGTGGCAGGCATTATTCTACAAACTAGCGGCTACAACTGGATTAAAGACTCAGGAGCTTTAAGCGCGGCAAGCCCAGCTTGGAATTCCTACTCAGCGACGTATACTTATACAGACACAAGTGGACCCAATATCCAGTATGTTAAAAAAGGTGATAGCGGAAATTCGGATGCCAAGAATATAACTTACTACATCGACAACTTTGTTATTAAAGACGAGAGTGGCACTGTTGTTTACACAGCCAACTTTGACGACCAGACGGTTGGTCTCTTTACATCAAGTGGAGCGGCTACATTAACTACTGTAAATAATATTAGTGCTGCACCAACACCAACGATTAACCCGGATGTACTCACCTTACCAAGCATTAAGGATACGTACCCGGATTATTTGATGGGCAATATCATCGGCCCATATTACATGCAAGATTCAATCATGCCCGTCCTGAAAGCCCAGTTCGGCGTTGTGACGCCTGAGAACGCGATGAAGCCAGCTTCGCTGATCGGCACCAGTGCCTCTACGCATAACGTCGCGGATCTGAGCTTTACCGAAGCGGACACAGAGCTTCAGAGCGCGATCGACAATGGCCTAAAAATACATGGGCATACGCTCGTCTGGGAAGGGCAATCGATTCCATGGCTGAACAACGATAAGCTCTCCAGCTCCGACTCGACTCCATCCAACCCAGGTCTGACCGCGGATGGGGCGTATGTGAACATGAACGCGTACATTAACTCTGTACTAACGCATTTTGACGACAAGTTCAACGCGAGCACGCAGAACATCATCTCGTGGGACGTCGTTAACGAAGCGATGGGGGGCACCGTCCGTGACAGCTCTCTTAGTCCGACAGACTGGCACAGCTACCTGAAATCCACCCCGTGGCTGAAGGCGACGGACGCGAACTACGTCGAACAGGCGTTCAAGTACGCCCGTGCGGCGGAGCCGAATTACAACGTTCTGTTGTACTACAACGACTATAGCATGGATGACCAGAATAAGGCCGCAGCAGTTCGCGACATGGTGAAAGACATTAATGACCGTTGGGCCTTGGATCACCCTGGCAAGCAGCTCATACAGGGTGTCGGCTTGCAAGAGCATAACGGCCTCGGCACCAACCCTAACAATCAGAGAAAGACGATACAGATGTTCAAGAATATCGGCGTCAAAGTTTCAATCAGCGAGCTGGACATCTCCGCAGGAACGAACAAACAGCAAACAACCGAGCAGGTAAAAGCCCAAGCCGCACAGTACGCGCGGTTGATGCAGGTTTATACCGATCCCAACTTCAAGGACACGGTGCAGCGCATCTCCATCTGGGGGCTGACAGACACCAACAGCTGGTTGTCTGAAGGCAGCCCGTTGCTGTTCGACGGCAACCTGTACCCGAAAGACGCGTTTTACGCTGTGGTTGACCCGGCTAATTACCTTGCGAATTACCACGCTCCGACAAAGCCTGCTGGGGGCAAAACCTCAACAGCCGCGAAGGGAACGCCCAACATCGACGGCAAAATAGACGACATTTGGAATTCGACAACGCCTATCAATATCAATGTAACGCAAGCAGGTAACACGAAGGCGGATGCTCACATGCCGGCCGCTACCGCTCGCATGTTGTGGGACAACGCGAACCTGTACGTACTCGCGCAGGTGACCAAAGATCCGTCCGAACCGTTGGACAAGGGGAACGCAAACCCTTGGGAACAGGATTCAGTCGAAGTGGTTGTTGACCTGACGAACGGCTCCAGCGCCATGTACTCGAACGCTTCCGGACATTACCGCGTTCGGTATGACGGCTTTGCGTCGGTAGACGCAGGCATGACGGATAATCAGGGTATTGCAACGAAGATGACCTCTGCGACGGTCAACGAGGATACGTACTCCTACAATGTCGAGATGAAGATTCCGTTTATCCAAATTTCGCCCGCGATTGGCACTCAGATCGGCTTTGACACTCAGGTGAACGAAGCGATGAACGGTGCGCGCATTGGCGCGTACGCTTGGAACGACGCTAGCGGGACTTCTTATCAGGATCTATTCCAGATTGGCACATTGGAACTTGCGGCCGCACCGACTCCCACTACGACATCGGTAACCGGGGTTATGCTTGACCAATCGACCTTATCCCTGACAGCAGGGGGCACCGCTGCAACATTGACGGCAACAGTTCTACCGAACAACGCTTCGAACAAAGCTGTGACGTGGAGCTCCAGCGAGAAGAGCGTTGCGACTGTGGACACCCATGGGGTTGTTACTCCTGTCAAAGCAGGAACTGCAACGATTACCGCAACGACTGTTGATAGCAGGTTTACAGCAACAAGCGTTGTAACAGTCAAAGCTGCGACGCCTACGCCTACACCTACGCCTACGCCTACGACCACGACTACGCCCACGACGCAGGGATCTAACATCACAGTTGATAAAAATCATATCACTGCAAAGGCTCAGCCGGACAGCAACGGTACAGCTTCCGTAACCATCAGTTCGAGTGATTTCCATCAAGGAGTCAGTCAATCAACAGACAAATCCGTGACGATTCAAGTACAACCCGCTGCCGGCGTTAAAGAAGTTCAAGTCAACTTGCCGGCAGATCAAGTTCAAGCGCTTTCGGATCAGATCCAATGGATCGTCATCGACACTGGTTTGGCTACTGTTACAATCGATCCGAAATTGCTGAAGCGCAACGACGCGAGCGGTACAGGCAACGTTCAATTGTCCGTGGCCGTCATAGACCCGGCGTCGCTGTCCGACGCAGCAAGGAGCCAAGTAGGCGGAAATACCGTCTACAATTTCAACTTAAGCATCATCGGCACGAAAATTTCGAAATTCACCGGAAATGACGTTAAAGTCAGCATGGGTTACACCCTGAAGCCGGGTGAAAATCCAAACAATGTCGTCGTCTATAACATCGATGATAACGGCAAGCTGGAAATCGTCAAAAATGGGAAGTACAAAACAGCGACGGGCAAAGTCGAATTTACTCCGAAGCACTTCAGCAAATACGTCGCCAAGGCCAATGCTTCCGCATTCAAAGACGTGAACAATGTACCTTGGGCGGTGGAAAGCATCCAAGCTCTCGAAGCGCGAGGTATTGTTGCAGGAGTTGAAACTGGAGCTTTCGCGCCGAACAATCAGGTTACCAGAGCCGAGTTCATCCAAATGCTGATGAATGCGCTTGATCTGAACAGCGATAAGACAAACAGCACCTTTACAGATGTGAATGAAGGCACCTGGAATTATCAAGCAATTGCTTCGGCTCAACAGCTCGGTATCGTCAACGGAAAAGCGGACGGATCTTTCGGCATCAACGATGCAATCAGCAGGCAGGAAATGGCCGCTATGCTGTATCGTGCCGCAGCGAAGGCAAATATCAAGCTGCAAAATACCGTTAATGAAATCAAGTTTGCCGATGATTCAAGCATTTCGGTCTATGCAGCACAAGCAATTAAAGCATTGCAACAAGCCGGAATTGTGAGCGGCATGGTGGACGGGACATTTGCCCCTGCCAGCAACGCAACGCGCGCTCAAGCAGCAGTTATCATTTACGGATTGTTTAAATTAATGTAAGTTCAGACATCGCAACAAAGAAGCCTTCCTCCCCATTGCCGCGGGGGGAAGGCTTCTTTTATTAAAGTCCCTCATCATCTCTACACATCTCTCCCACTATAAAGTGATGTTTTCGCCTGTTTACCCGCTTTTTCTTAGTTTTTCAACCTTGACAGTTTGCGAGGTACTAGTAGAGAACGTAGTCTGCACCACGATTTTCTGTAAGAGCGTAGGCGGGAATAGAGCTTAGCATGGTTTCATTCCAAAACTGTGGATAGTTGATTATGATCGCATAGTGAATCTCCACATTCGCCCTTGGGGTTTACCCTCCCATGTCACAATGGGTCTACGCCTTTACATTCATTCGTTCTATCTCTCAAGGGTGGATGACGGAGCCTTTGCCCCATCGGGACGTTTATTAAGTATGTAAGTGATAACTTTAACTCTTTACTGATTTTCATCCTCTCTTATTTAAAAGATACAGATTCCAAAATCTAATCCGTTTCAGCCTTTGACTCATCATTTGTGTATGTAACAATGAAATTGAATGCATACTCATCAATCATTGTGCTGTAAACCTCTTGTGTTGTTACAACAGCATTTCCATAATCAACAGTCCCTTTCAACAGGTACATTTTTTTCCACCGACTCCCCAAGTAGTGAGCTTTTTATTTGCTTCCGATCCGGTGCTGACCCAAAGGTCCAGCAACCAGTTCTCTAGTGGGTTTGCCAGAAATCCTTTCCCGGATAAGGCAATTAAGTCCATGCGTCACCTAAATCAACAGCCTTCTTCTGGCGTAAAGCGAAATTTTTTTTAGAGTGGAATAGCTCATGGATCAAGAAATTAAAGCTTGCACCGCGATGACTGGGTATTATTGTATTTGAATTTGAATCTATATGTAGGGAGTTGGAGCGACTGGATTAGTTATGAGGAGAATCCGGTGGCTACGGGGAATAGTTAACATGAAGTGCCCGCGTCCTGCGTGGGCTTTTTGTGCTGGAGAACACCCTGCGAAATGTCAAGCCAATGCGGATTCAACCACAAGCGGAGAAAGATGATCCCGCATTAAATCCTCTCTTCCGGTCACACCTCCAAGACCAGCTTTATGCTACCCCTTCAACCGTATAATAACAGACCAGCACGTTCTATGGATCGATGACCGGTATGTGGATTTGAAGCAAAACTTCCAGCGATGCTCATTCAACAATTCACACTCTACTATTTGATTCTATGAAGCTTCCAAAATGCAAAATATTATTTACATTGTGCAATACATAAGCTACAATCCTACCAACCAATAACTGGAAATGACAACTCCATTCGCCATTACTTTCAACCACATGGTTTTCAAAAAGTTGGCGTTTGCTGGCAAGCAACAGATCAGCGTAAATGTTGTTCAAAACTAAGCGTATGTCGACCGAGGGGAGATCAAATTCATATGAATATAGCCGTCAAGTTCATGCGAAAATTCAAAGACCGTGATACCCAGAATAAGCTAAAGGTCTATCGGGACAAAACGGAGCTCATTAGGAAACGGAATATGGAAGCCTGGGATGACGGGCGACTCCAAGAGGAATCCCTCCGGCTGCAAAAAGAAGCGCGGTCAGGTACACCCTTGGATGAGCTGCTTGTCGATGCTTATGCGTTAGTCTGCGAGGCAGCGAAGAGAAAGCTCGGATTACAGCCTTACGATGTCCAGATTATGGCTGCCATTGCTCTACATGAGAGATTTCTGATCGAGCAGCATACTGGTGAAGGAAAAACACTCTCAGCTGTTATGCCTGTATATCTAAATGCACTGACTGGAAAAGGCGTTCATGTGCTAACTTTAAACGATTATTTGGCTAAGCGGGATGCGGAGTGGATGGGCCCGGTCTATCGTTTCCTCGGGTTAACGGTAAGCTCTGTTCAAGCAGGTATGAGCCTGTACGAGAAACGGGAAGCATACGCCAAGGATATAACATATGTTACGGCTAAAGCAGCGGGATTCGATTACTTGCGCGATACAATTGCTCTAAGCGAAGACTATACCGTGCATCGTCCTTTCCACTACGTCATCGTCGACGAAGCGGATTCGCTGCTTCTCGACGAAGCGCGGGTGCCGCTAGTCATCAGCGGCGATTCGGCCTCTTCCAGGAGCGACGGCTTTCGTTTCGCAGAAGTGGCTCGGCAGCTCAAGCAAGCAGAGCATTACGACTTCGACGAGTTCCAGCGGAATGTTTACTTGAATGAAGCAGGCGCTGCGGAAGCGGAATCACTGCTGGGATGCGGCAATTTGTACGATAGCCACAACAGTCACTTGCTGACGTCATTAAATTGCGCGTTGCATGCGGAATCCATATTAAAAATAGACATCGATTATATCGTCCGGGACGGCAAAATCGAGCTAATTGAAGAATACACCGGCCGTGTGGCGGAGAACAGGTATTTGCCGGACGGGCTGCAAGCAGCGCTTACGGCCAAAGAGGGGCTGTACTCCACAACCAGCGGAAAAATCCTCGGGACGATCACCATTCAACACTTCATCAGCCTGTATCCGCAGATTTGCGGGATGACGGCAACCGCACATGCTTCCGCAATGGACTTCGAAGATGTTTATGCGCTGCAGGTCGTACAAATCCCGCCGAACCGGCCAAACATCCGGATCGACTATCCGCACAGGATCTATACCCATAAAGAAGCCAAGCTTAAGGCACTCGTACAAGAAATCTCATCCGTCCATCGAACGGGACGTCCAATTCTCATTGGTACGTCAAGCGTCGAAGAGTCTGCCATACTTGCTGAGGCGCTAGTGGCTGCCGGTGTACCTTGCCATGTTCTCAATGCGAAAAACGACGCAGAAGAAGCCTACATCATCGCCAAAGCGGGAGAAATCGGCACAGTGACGGTGTCTACAAATATGGCGGGACGCGGCGTGGACATCCGGCTCGGCGGTGGCGACCCCGCGCAAGCAGAACTAGTCGCTAAGCTGGGCGGGTTATATGTGATTGGCACCCATGTGAACGAAAGTGTGCGGATCGACGACCAGTTGCGCGGGCGTTCCGGTCGACAAGGTGACCCGGGAGCTTCTGTTTTTTATGTAAGCATGGAGGACGAGTTACTGCTTCGCTTCGGCATCCATAAAGCGGTTCGCGATCCAAAGCAGGATAAGGCTCTTGAAGAACCATTACTCAGCAGCAAGATCACAAGTATTCAGCGTATTGTTATGGGTCAAAACTTCGATATCCACAAGGAATTGAACTGCTATTCAGATATGGTGGAGGATCAGAGGCGGCTTCTATACGAGGAGCGGCTCCGAATTCTGAAAGGTGAGAAACCGATGAGTCCTTCGGAGCAGCGAGTCAGACTTTTTTATATCGACGAGTTCTGGGCTGAACATCTTGCGTACATTTCTTACCTTCGCGAGAGCATCCATTTGGAGAGCCTTGCCAGCCGAAATCCGATCGACGAATTTCATGCGCAAATCACAGAAGCCTACGAGCAAATTCCTTTTAAAGTAAATAGTGCGTCGGAAAAAATGCTTGAAAGGCTCGGAGGTTCGAATGACCCGGCGGAGTGGGAAAAGCTCGGTTTGAAGAGCCCTGCCTCCACGAGGACTTATATTATCAACGATCAATACCTACAGAATAAGCGCAGCTCATGGACCGGAACGACTGTATTTGCTTATTGGATCCGTATGATTATGAAGCCGGTATTCAAGCTGTCCAAATATTGAAGACTGAACTATTCTCAGAACAGAAAATGTTTTCCGAAGCAAAACGTTGACTCCGTGTTAACTTGGGGCAGAAATAATACTTCGCCAATGCATCTAAGCCGCTTGGTGATGTATTCAATTATTACGAACCATCTAACGCACAGCTTCGTCCCTTAGTTGAATCTCTCTTCAATGCTTAACAAGAGCTTTTAGTTAGTTACGGATTAAAAAATAATATAAAATACGAATAGATATAAGTGTCCCGTGTTTGTTTCAAATTAGAATGGAAAGTAGTATTCAGCATGAATCTCTCATCGGTAAACAGCAAATATTCTGTTCAGAGAATTGTTGGCTTCAACCGGGAAAAGGATCTCTTATCCCAGTGGCTCGGGGCATCAGATGCATGTATTTACGAGCAGCTGTATATCAGAAGTGGTGACAGTGAATGATCAGTAAGGATGTAATACCGCCTACAGGAAGATTCGGACAGATTGACCAAATGTGGTTCAGGCTTCGAAGCATCACACAGAACGATAGTCCCAAGGGAGAGTGGTCACTTCGGCTGCAATTTCTTGAATCGCATTTACTCTTCATTCCAATATTTGGCCGAGGTTGGATAACGGTAGATGGAAAATATGCTGAACTCAGAGCAGGATTTGTGTTTGTTTGCCTGCCAGGGCAATTGATCGAAGCCCGCCTAGAGGGTTCAGGAGACCAGAGGTTATACCTTCTTCGGTTTGATGTATTTGGTCAGAGTGATCTGCCTGAAGATCAGGAACAGTCAAGCTCATCAGAGCTTCATATCCCCTTCCCCTGGATAGGAGAAGCAGCGATTGCATCAACTATAACTTACAGCAAACACTGTGAGGCCATCGCCGCTTCCATGGAAAACATGAATCCCTTGCGGCGGCTGTATGCCCAGAGCGGATTCTATGAGCTGCTGTATAGTCTGCTGAGCGATGTCGGCCAGCTGGAGCTGAGCAATACAGACGCTGTGATGGAGCGGGTCAAGACATATATTGAGCAACATTACCGTGAAGAACTCTCCATCCGTCAGCTGGCAGGCGAGGCAGGCACCAGCGAAAGGCATTTCATCAGACTGTTCAAACAGAAATATGGACTCAGCGCGATTGAATATCTGACCGAATACCGGATCAGACAAACAAGGAGCCTTATGCTGCCGCAAACGAATTATGAATTGAAGGATATTGCCGCTTACGTCGGTTATAGGGACATCCCTTATTTTCGACGCAAATTCAAGCAAATTACCGGTGTAGCTCCGGCAACATTCATGCGAAACGCCAAGCTGAAAATTGTTGCTTACCATAGCAGCCTGATTGGGGTATTGCTTACCCTGAATATTATTCCCTGTGCAGCTCCGGCTGACCATCCTTGGACTGAATATTACCGCCGTTAATATGAGCCTGGTGCGGTACTTCCTTTTGCCCAAGATGAGAAAATCAGAATACAGCAGCTCGCCCTCCTCCATCCTGATTTTATTCTGGGACTGGAGCAATCGCTAAGTCCGGACATTCATCAGCAGCTTCAAGAGCTTGCCCCCACTTGTCTCGTGTCCTGGCTCCAAATGGATTGGCGGACGCAATTAAGATTCATCGGAAAATGCCTCAACAAGAAAAATACTATTGGGAGAACGTTTCTTCATCTATTCGGAAGCTGAGGAGAATGCAGTGGTTACTTTTTCGCTTACCGAATTAAGCCTGCCTGCAAATGCTGAGCATTTACTCAAACATATACTTCCATGCTCGGAACAGATGACAAGCGTCTAGCAGCCGCCATCTTTTGCAGCTGGTACGCAGGAATTTGCGGGGCAAAGTCTGCTCTACTCACCGCTGCACACCCGATGGCTCATACCTTGTGTCTGAGCAACATGTCTGTACAGCTCATCCGCACTGAGGGGTTCCCTGTATTCTCCTTTCATGTCCATGCAAATCGGGACGGCTTCTGCCACAAAAATGTTTCAGGGAAAGAATTAATAGATGAGCTTAGTTTGTTCTATAGAAATGATATCAGACCGATTATTCTTGCTCTTGCCAAAGCCGCACAGACTAAAGCAGTAATGCTATGGAAGCATATTTATAATCAGCTATATACCTATATGGAAGAGGAAGCCCTGAATGCAACAGGTGACAGCACCCGCAACCTTATCATCGAGCAATTCAAAGCTATGACCTGGGAACTTGAACCGGAGGCACTCGGACTTCCCCGCAATCCGTTCCGCATCTTGCCCAGATTCAGAACCGACCGCAACCCTCCACACAACACTATATCTATTAAGACCACCTGCTGTCTGGCCTATCAGCTTAGACCGGATCATGGATACTGCAGCAGCTGTCCTATACTGCCACCGGAGTAAACAGAGCTACTGGCAAATAGTCTATAGGATGAGACCGCTGCTCATGTGGTTTATTTTGTGCGAATGGCATTTAACTGTTTCTTTTTGGCATAATCTATGGTATCTATTGTAAGTCGAAGAACAAAATGCAAAGCAAAGGGAGATGTTTTGATGTGGGATCGTAAGGAAATAAAGCGAAGGGCTAAGGATGTGCTCCGAACCTCGTATTGGAAGGCTTTTGTGGTGAGCTTAATACTGGTTTTGCTTGGAGAAGGCATGGGTATCCCAAGCTTAACTCAAAGAATGGGTTCCTCGTCATTTCGTTCAGAATGGTCGAACTCCGTTCATGACATGGATTGGGGGTTTTTAGGCCCCTTCCTTGTTATCGCATTATTCATTGTTGGCATATTTGCAGTAATTGGAATTGCATTTCATATCCTGATCGGTTCTCCTCTCACAGTAGGTTCATTGCGTTACTTCAAGCAGGCCGCTGAGGGTGAAGTCCGTATGGGCAATATCGGCTATGCGTTTGATAAGGAACGGTATTGGGCTATAGTTCTAACTATGCTTTGGAGGGATTTTTTGAATTTCTTATGGTTCCTGTTACTGATCATTCCAGGAATAGTAAAAGCCTATGCATATAGTCAGGTACCTTACATCCTTGCAGACAATCCGAATATCGGATATAACCGTGCAGTAGAATTAAGCAAGCAAATGACACAGGGACATAAGTTCCGCATGTTTGTGCTTGATCTGAGCTTTCTTGGATGGATTCTGCTTGGCCTGCTGGCACTCGGCATCGGTGTCATTTTCGTTCAGCCCTACATCTATGCCACGAAGGCAGAGCTTTACTTGGATTTACGCCATACTGCGCTTACATATAAAATAACAACAGAATATGAACTCCGGCTAGCACCAACACCCTATTTTTAGAATCGTATCCGCTAGCTTGCTGCTGATGAATAGACAACATGAAGAGCCCGCGCTTGGCACGGGCTTTTGGTGCTGGGATTGTACAGATGTACAGACTGGTATGAATTTCGCAATCTCATCAAAAGTCCCTCTCGGCGGAAAGCGCACCGTTCGACCAATTCCTCCGTTAAACCAGCAATATTAAAAAACCTCAGTCCCATTGAATTCAGGACTAAGGCAGCTTAAGGATCTATTATTTACGCTGACTACTTGACGGGGTGCAGTCAGAGCTGCAAGCTTAACTGTAGAATTGCCAGAATACGAGCAGGCTCACCAGAACAACCGTCATCGCCCCAGGAAGAATAGCCGACCACATGTCACGAGCAGTTGAAGCAGACCGCTTTTTCTTCTTCAATACAAAAAGTGCCGCCAAGAACAATATCGCCAGTCCAGTCAGACCATAGTTAACCAAAATATGCGGATACACTTCGGTATAGGCACGCTCATTATTGCTGAGCATCCTCAATGCCAGAACCAGATTGTTCACCACAATGCCGGTTCCCGATAAGGTTAGGACAACCACCAGCTTGCGGCTGGCAGCACGAGTAGCATCATATGTTCTGGCTCTCCGCTTGTTCAAGATCGTCTGAACCAGCAATACAAACGGGGCGATAATAAAATAGACGACAACCAGAACCGCAAGCGCTGCACTCAAGAGCAGCACCGGCATTGATTTATCGGCAGGCAATGGCAAATAATCAGTCGTATACACCGAGATCGCCTTTACCTTACCATCATTGACTGTTACATGCAGCATGGGCCAGGCATCGAGCGCCGAGTCTCCGCTTACTTTCTCATAGAGATATGGCTGAACCTGCTTATAGCTTCCGTTCATGCCTGCAAGTGACACACGGAGCTGATCCGCTCCCTGCGGCTCAAGCTTCATCAGCGTGAGATAGGGGAATAGATTCATGAAGCCATGTCCAGGGCGGCGCGCAGCCACGAACTCACCTTGAACCTCTGACGCGTCCGGCAGGTCAACTGCATCCGCTTGCTCACGCGTACCCACGATTGCTTTGGTCAGACCATGAACAATATTGGATTCGCTGGCCTGATTGGTCATAATTACGATCGCGAACCGGTCTTCAGGCACGATCTGCAGATTCGTGGCAAAGGCAATCGTATTCCCGCCGTGGCCGAGTGTCCGGTGCCGTCCGGGATATTCCCAGAATCCATGCGCATTACCCGGCATTCCTTCAGCTGAGGTATAACTTTGGGTCAGCATCTTGCCCAGGGTCCCGGGCTTCTCGAACAGAGGGGATTGCTCTCCGGCTGCAGGCAGGAACGCCATCGCAAACTTAGCCAGATCCTCCGCAGTGCCGTTATTGCCGCCATTGGGGTACATGGACATATAATTCCATGATCCCTGCTTAAAGGAACCTTTTCCCTCAAAGAAATAACCCTTAGCTTTATGCTTCAGCAGCTCCGGGCGCTCCTCTACAACAGAATATGCAATGGAATCCTTCATGCCAAGGGGATCGAAAATATGCTGCTGAACGTATTCACGGTAAGGCTGACCGCTGATTCTCTCTACTATATACGCAGCCAGTGAGTTACCATAATTCGAATAGGCTACAGCCTCACCAGGTCTGTATATCTGTGCAGGCTGGGCAAGCTGCAGTCCTTCTTCCAGCGACCGCACTTCGCCAGGGGATTGATAGGCCATATCGAACATATACTCTTCGAATCCGGCATTGTGGTTCATGAGATTAAGCATTGTTATGGGATCATCATATTTCAGCCTGGTTAGGAAATTCTCAGGTAAATAGTTACGAATATCTTCATTCAGGTCAATTTTACCTTGTTCCTCCAGCTGCATCACGGACGTCCATACAGTAAGTTTACTGATCGAGCCCCACTCCATTACCGTATCCGGCGAGACAGGGATCTGCTGTTCCACGTCGGCGTAGCCGTAACCCTTGGACAGAACCACCTGGCCATCCTTCACCATAACAACAGACGCGCCTACGGATTGTTGTCCTATGTACTCTTTTACATAATTGTCGACAAAAGCTTCCACATCGGCCAGTGGAATCCCGGAAGGGGTTGTTGTCCCTGCTTCCCCGCTAACTTTTCCCGCCGTAAATGCTGAGATACTGCTGAACATAAATAATAGTATTGAGAACACAAGTATAAATCCTCTTCTTAACAATAAGACCTCTCCTTTAGTTGAGTAAATTCCTGCAGCTCTCCTATTCTATCAAGAATCCTCACACATAACCGTATAATTTTGTCAAAAGTTAATTTAGGGGGGGATCTCGACGCTACATAATTTCTCCACATACCAAACAGCGGTCCCCGTTACCGGAGAACCGCCGCCCGTTTTGCTCTAATTACTATTTCTACAGATATACACTTCTGGCTATAAAAAAATTCCCTTTAAGTTTACTCGATTCGTAATGATAACAATGGACTTTTATTTACGTGTGCTATTCGACCTGGAACTGATTCAATTCATCCTGTAGCTTTTTCGACAAAAGGCTGAGTTGCTGGGATAGTGCTGCAACATGCTGTATGCTGTCCAGTTGTTCCTGAGTGCTTGCACTAACCTCTTCCGTCGAAGCAGAATTCTCTTCTGTAGTCGAAGAAATCACTTCCAGTG
The DNA here is from genome assembly GCF_001909095.1 of Paenibacillus sp. P46E. NCBI lineage: Bacteria > Bacillati > Bacillota > Bacilli > Caryophanales > Paenibacillaceae > Paenibacillus > Paenibacillus sp. P46E. Next base: position 41,618 of record NZ_LVYZ01000036.1, on the reverse strand, counting down.
CCTGTAGAATTTCTTCCTTGTGGGTATGAACATTGGAAGTGTTATCGCTGATTTGAATCATGCGTAATTTCAAGCCTTCTAAATCCTTGTTAATACTGAGGAACACCTGCTTCGTAGCTTCTACGGATTTCGCGGTTTCTCCAGCTATTTCAAGGCCCTGCGTTGTGTGTTCAACGGATGCCGTGGTTTTCTCAGCGATATCATGAACCTTTCTGGCGATCTCCTGTGTAGCCCGTGCAGTCTGTTCCGCCAACTTCCGGACCTCTCCTGCCACAACAGCAAACCCGCGCCCCTGTTCTCCTGCACGTGCTGCTTCGATAGACGCATTAAGTGCTAACAGATTGGTTTGTGTGGCAATTTGATGTACCGTGTCTACGATGCCCGATATCTCATTACGGCTAAGATCAATATCTTGAATCGCAGACGAAATCGCCTGTGTGGAGTTGTGATTTTCTTCTGCCCATCTGGATAGCTGATCCAAAACGTCTAATCCTAGTCCGCTTTGGTCTGCAGAAGCTTGCACCATCCCTTCTATGGCTTTGGTATCATTCGTGATTTCGTCGATTTGACCGGATAATGACCCTGTCTTGTGAAGAATCGTATCCGTTTCGATTGACTGATAATTGGTTGCGTTGGCAATCTCAGTAATGGCCATAGCCATATCGTTCATTGTCACAGCCGTTCGGGAAGATATAGATTGCAGATCCTTGGAAGACTGATTTAATACCTCTGCGGAGGCGCCAACCATCTGAATCATATTTTGAATTTTCCGGACCATATTGAAGATTCCGATAGAAATTTGTCCAATTTCATTTTTAGAATTAGCATCGAACTCAACAGTCAAATCCCCGTTTTCCACCCGCTTGATTTTGGCGAGAAGTATAGGTATGGATCTGAGCAGATAACGGAGTGTGATATATGAAAATAAAATGAGCAGGAACGCAGCTGCAGTGAACCCGATAATGGTAAGCCATGTGAATTTCACTAATTCTGAGAGTACTTCATGCTTTGTAATGGTCAACCCTACGGACCACCCAGTATCTTTACTTGTGGCGTACCCGATGTAACGGCTCTCTCCATTGTCGTTAATCAATTCTACTCCGGATTCGCCAGCTAACATTTTCTTTCCGATCCTCCCCAGATCACCCGGGCTCTCGTTAATCTTTTCCTTTAATATTTTAGTCTTATCAGGGTGATACATAATATCTCCAGTTTTTGTGGCGAGAATGGAATAACCTGTGCTGCCAAGCTTATAGCTTTGCATGATAGAAGGAATATCCTTAAACGCTATATCAACTACCACAAAACCGATTATCGCATTATTGTTATCCTTAATCGGGTAAAAAATGCCCATCAACAAAACACCCGTAACAATATCATTGTAAGGATCGGAGTAATACAAGCCGTTTGCTGCGGTTGCCGGTTTGTAATACGGGCGTTGTTCAATATTAAAGGTAGGCTCCGATACACTGCCGTCGTTCAGGATGTAGAAGCCTTTGCCGTTAGTACCTGCTACCCAGGCATCTGCAAAAGCGGGCTCTTCCTTTACAATGGCTGCCAAGGTCTTTGTTACTTCAGCGGCATGCGGAGAAGTTTTGGCCATTCCAGGAGATTCCGTAGTTTCGAGATATTGTTTAAATATATCATTCGTTGACATCTGCTTGACAAGTGAACCCTTTTCCTTAAATAGAGCATCGAATTGGCTTACGATAGCCTGTGTTTTAGTCTGAAGCATGGACTCCTGGTTCTTCACAAGTATGCTTCGAGTACTAGAAAACACAAATGTACCCAAGATGGAAAAGACGACAACGATAATAACTAAGAGAACAATTGATAAAGTATTTGCAATACTTGATAAATTGAATCGTCTGTTCTTTATTTGCTGTGACATTAGACCCCCCCATTTCACTTTTGTGTAATTAGCTCATAATAATATTTCGGATATTTGTCGATTGTTCGATAGAGTAGATTTCGATAATAATTATTTTGATGTCAAATTTTAAGGTTTACAGTTTAAAAATCATATTTTGCAGTTCGTTATATTTTTCCGGGTGTATTTCTATTGTTTAGGTGGTGGAATGCTAGACGCCTTTTACAATAATGAACGGTTATAGACAAAATAAAAAGGCCTTAGTCCCTTAAAATTCAGGAACAAGGCCGCTTAACGATAACTTGATTTTTGATATGAATGGTTCAGTCCAATCCTAGCCTTAGCTTGTTTTCTCCGGTTTCTCTACTTCTACACCATTGAGGATTAGATGGGGGTGAATCTCTGCCTTGAGTGAATCTGAGACGGCACAGTACTTCTCCTCAGCCATCAGGATGGCTTTCCAGAGCCGGTAATCGGGGACATTCCCATCAATATGAAAAAACAGATCAATTGCAGTAAAACCGGAAGGATTCGCTTCCTTGCGGGTTCCATCTGCTTCAATCTCAAGTCGGGTGATTTCTGGCAGGAACCGATCGAGAATCATCGTGATATCGATGCCCATGCAGCCTCCGAGCCCGGCTAGCAGTAATTCCATCGGAGTCATGCCTTCGCCGTTACCGCCATATTTAGGAGTTGCATCCATCCCCACGGAATAGCCGGAAGGACCTGTTGAATCAAACATCCGTTTACCTTTCCAAATGGTCGACACTTTCAATATGTTTACCTTCTTCCTTAAATTTCGTTGATTTGACGCAAGAATCTGCGAGTCCGTTCCTCTTGGGGATCTTCAAAAAACCGCTGCGGAGCCGCCTCTTCAATAATGTTACCATCTGCCATTAAAATGATTTTGGTCGCCACTTCACGGGCAAACTTCATCTCATGTGACACGACCAGCATTGTCATTCCCTCCTGAGCCAGCTCACGCATCACGCTCAGCACCTCACCCACAAGTTCAGGATCAAGCGCAGATGTAGGTTCATCGAATAACATTACTGCAGGTTCCATAGCCAAAGAACGGGCAATCGCCACTCTTTGTTGCTGACCGCCGGAGAGCCGGGAAGGATAGTATTCTTCACGATCTGCCAGTCCAACGCGGTCCAGAAGCTTCCGACCTATTGCTACAGCCTGTTCCTTCGGCAGCTTCTTCACGGTGATCAGACCCTCGATCACATTGCCAAGAGCTGTTTTGTGCGGATATAGATTAAATTGCTGGAACACCATCCCGCTCTGCTTGCGGATATTCCGGGTGGCCTGCTGACGCAAACGTCTGGGCGCAGTGGCATCTACCACAATCCCATTTACTTCAAAGCTGCCGCCTGAGATATCCTCCAGACCATTTAAGCAGCGAAGCAATGTGCTTTTGCCTGAACCGCTCGGTCCCAGGACAACGACAATATCCTGTGCTGCTACCTGTATATTAATGCCCTTCAGCACTTCATGATCCTGAAAATGCTTCGATAAGCCTGTAGTCTTTATCATGTTAACGTCATCTCCATGTTCAATAAGCTTTGGCCAATCTGCGTTCGAACCTCTCCAGGATGAAGGACAGCCCTGTGCTCATAATCCAATACATCACACCGATCCCCAGATAAAAAGGCATATATTGATAATACTGGGCAATGAGGAGCTGTGCTTGACGCAGAAGTTCGCTGACCGTGATTACTGAAACGAGTGAAGTCTCCTTCAGCATACCAATGAACGTATTTCCCATAGGTGGAATAGCAATACGCATGGCCTGCGGCAGCACAATTCTGCGCATCGCCTGCCATGGCGTCATTCCGGTTGAATAAGCAGCCTCTAGTTGTCCCTTCGGAACCGACAGAATGGCTCCACGGAACGTCTCAGACAAGTAAGCCCCGGCATTTACACTGAGCGCAATATAGGCTGCTGTCAGGGAACCAAGCGTAATCCCATAATCTACAAGCCCATAATAAATAATAACAATCTGTACTAGGAGCGGTGTCCCGCGGATGACCGATACATAGAAACGGGCAATCCACCGAATCGGCGGATTCCCTTTGAGACGGGCGATGGCCACCACGAGTCCGATGATCAAACCGAAGAACATAGAGACAATCGTCAACAGTAACGTGTAACCGGCGCCCTTCAGCAAGAAGGGCAGATTGTCGAATACGAGTTGCATAGATACTACCCCCTTCCCGCCATAGGGCGCACGTTCCAACATTTATTTTGCAGGTGTCTCATTGAACCATTTCTGAAAAAGAGTGTCGTATGTGCCGTCTGCCTTCATATCTGCCAAGGCTTTATTCATGGCATCCCGAAGCTCTACATTATCCTTGCGGAGAGCTACACCCGCCATATCGGATTTGATCGGTTCGCCCACCGCTTTAATCTGAAAGCCATTCTCATCCACAATCGGCTTCAAGGCATACAGATTATTAATGGTCGCATCAATCCGTCCTGCATCCAGATCCTTCAGTGAGGTAATGACATCATCATACGTCTTGATCTTGAAATCACCTACTTTTGGCAGCACTTCGGTACGAAGATAGGTTTCATCGTTCGTTCCGAGCCCCACTCCAATCGTTTTCCCTTTGAAGTCTTCCAGCTTCGTGATATCAGTATTTTTGGTATTGACGATGATTTTGACATTGTTGGTGATGTAAGAATCCGTGAAATCAATTTGCTTCTTACGTTCATCAGTTATCGTAACCTGGCTAATCACGATGTCGAATTTCTTCGCTTGCAGACTTGGGATCAGCCCGGAGAAATCCTGAGTTGTGAATTCTGCTGTTACTCCAAGACGTTTGGCAATTTCCTTGGCGATATCAGGGTCAAAACCGTCTACTTCTTTCTTATCATTCAAAAAGGTATACGGCGGATAGGTTCCCATTGTACCGACCTTGATCACGCCTGCTTTTTTAATTTGTTCCAGTTCATTCGATGCCGTAGTTCCCGAATCTGATTTCCCGCCGCAAGCGCTTAGAACCAGACCGAACACAGCCAGCGCTGTTATTGTAACCATAGCAAATTTACGTTTTATCATTATTGTTTCTCTCCCTTTATCTATAGTTTTCCCAACAATCCGTAAAATTCAAAATTGGCCAATTCACTCGCTAATTGCTGTGCCGAGGCCTCTGCAACCTTAGAATGAATGTCTTCAGAGCCAAATAACCAGCGTGAGAGCAAGCCGTCACACATACTCATCAAAAGAGCAGCGCGAAGCTCAACCTCTATACCCTCAGGCAGCATTTGCAGCTCTATCGCTCTTTCTATATTGCGGCGAAAAGCTTGCTCCATTGCATTCCGGGTAGCCGATATACGCTTCCTTATCGTTTGATCGGCTCCATTTCCCATCAGGAGGATCTCCATAAGATGACGGTTCTCTGCGGCGAAATTGAATAACCGGGTGAACAGTGCTTCTGAAGCTTTTACCATATCCGTTATATCTCCCGGATCTTGACGATAACCTTGGGCAATCACTTGCAGCAGCTGTTCCTTGCCCGTTTCTATAATCTCCAGCGCAATGGCTTCCTTGCTCTTAAAGTGCCAGTAAAAGGTTCCTTGCGCTACACCCGCTTCCTGAACAATGTCCGATATTTTCGTCTGATGATATCCCAGCCTGGCAAACTTCTCCAGAGCGATTTGTATCAGCTGAGTTCTGCGATCTATGTTTCCGTTGTTGTCATCTATGGGCAATCCATCTTCCTCCCCCCGATTGATTCGTCAGTCAGTTGTCTTTTTTAAATCCTATAGGATAACTGTGTTATTGTCAATAGATTCTTGATATTTCTTCCTATTGTCAGCTATACGACATTTTTTACGAGTGAACTATGCTAATATACATATATCGCATATGATTACTGTGATTTATTATCCTATAGACTCTGCCGATAAGAGGTGACCTATTTATGAATTCAATTGACAATCCCAGAGATTTATTAGAGAAGCAGCAGATTAAGGAGGTCCTTCTTCGTGTCTTTCAAGAATACGGAACCCCAAAATCCTATAAGAAAAACGAATACATTTTTTTAGAGAATGATCCCGCCAATGCGGTCTTTTATGTAGACACAGGCTTAGTGAAAATCTCACAGTCCTCCCAGGAAGGTCAAGGCATTACCCTCTTTCTTCGTTATGCCGGTGAGATCTTCGGAAATGCGGAGCTGCTGGCGAACCTTCAACGCAAACGATATGCCAAGTGCCTGGTAGACTGTCAGATGATCACTTTAGACGGGCAGATTTTTCTGGATTTAGCCAAGAGCAACGCTGAGTTTGCATACTCTTTAGCGGTTATCGGCGCCCATCGGCTATTGCAGACCCAAAACATGGTTGAGACGTTAATCAGCCGGCCTGTGGCATGGAGATTGGCCTGGTTAATATTCCAGATGGGCACTCGGAAAGATGAGCAGATCCATTTGCAACTGCAGCTCAGTCATGAAGAGATTTCTTATGTTATTGGCTGCAGCAGACAGACGGTCACCGAGACCTTGAATAAATGGCGTGAGAAAGCACTTATTGACTACAACCATAAGAAAATTATCATTTATCATCCAAACCGCTTTTTCACAGATATTTAATGAAGCGCTTGGGTCAGGAAGGTGAGCACGTGATCGAAATCAACAATGTCAGCAAAGTATTCAAGCAGCGGAAAGGAGAACCTTACACGGTACTGGATCAGGTATCCTTCCAAGTGGAACGCGGGCAATTTGTATCCTTGCTGGGTCCCTCCGGCTGCGGCAAATCCACCTTATTAAATCTCATCGCCGGGTTTGAAACTTCGTATGAAGGTTCAATTACTGTCAACGGGCAGAGCATTACGTCTCCGGGCCCCGACCGCGTTGTCGTCTTTCAAGAGCATGGACTATTTCCCTGGTTAACCGTCCTCGACAATGTTGCCTTTGGATTAAAGCAGCGGGGCTTATCCAAAAAAGACCGTTATGAGCTGGCCTATGAGCAGATTAAAGCCGTGCATTTAAGTAAGTTCGTGGAACGTTATCCCCATGAGCTCTCCGGCGGGATGAAGCAACGGGTTGCCATTGCCAGAGCGCTGGTCATGGACCCGGAGATTTTATTAATGGATGAGCCCTTTGCCGCCTTAGATGAGCAGACCCGCTATATTTTGCAAAAGGATCTGGAGGAGATCTGGCAGAAAACACGGAAAACCATCTTGTTCATCACTCACAATATTCGCGAGGCTATACTTCTGTCTGAACGTGTGCTTGTCATGTCTACACAGCCGGGCCGTATTAGGCAGGAGTTCTCCGTTCAGGCCGCCCGCCCTCATGCGCTGGAGGATCCCTTGATTCATTCTCTCGAAACTAGAATTCTGGCAGTTCTGACTGATGAACTGGATAAGATCGTCCAAGGAGAGATTGATCATGAATACAGCATTTAGAAGAATAGTATTTCTGATTATTCTAGTGATTGCTTGGGAGCTGGGCTACCGGATGTTTCAATGGGGCTGGAAATTCCCCTCTCCCATACAGACTTATCAAGCCTTTTACGATGGATTTACGAAGGGGAATTTGTTGGAGGCCACCTTTTCCAGTCTTCGCCGCTTGTTGATTTCGTTTGTGCTTGCGATTGGAATCGGTACACTGTTGGGATTCTTGTTCGCCCGTTTTCGTTATTTCGATGAAACCTTTGGGTTCCTGGTTGTTGCGCTGCAGACCGTTCCCAGTATTGCCTGGCTGCCGTTTGCCATCATCTGGTTCGGACTTAACGATACCTCCGTCATTTTCATCACCACCATCGGCGCCACCTGGACCATGTCTATGGCCAGCCGAACCGGTATTATGAATATTTCCACCATCCACTTACGAGCGGCACGGATGATGGGTACGGGCAGCGGATTTCGGATGTTTTTTCAAGTGATGCTTCCCGCAGCATTTCCTCATCTCATCACCGGGGTTCGTGTAGCTTGGGCATTTGCCTGGCGCGCACTTACCGCTGGTGAGCTTATTGCAAGAGGACTGGGACTGGGCCAGACACTGCAGGACAGCCGCAGCATTGGCGATACAGCAACCATCCTGTGTGTTGTCATTATCATCGCCGTGATCGGCACCCTGTCGGATCATTTGTGCTTCAAAAGACTGGAAGATCGCATTATGCTCCGCTACGGCTTAGATTCAGCCAAAAGATAAGTTGAAATCATCCACTCCAAGGTAAAGGGGAACAATCATGAGAAAATTAACGATCGTCTTGTTACTAGTATTCACTCTGGTCCTTTCAGCTTGCGGAAATAATGGCGGGAACACTTCAGCAACAGATAATCTGACGGTGCATATTGGGCTTTTAAAAAATGTGACCCATGCCCCGGGATTTATCGCCTTGAAGAACGGTTATTTCCAGGATGCCTTCGGGGCTAATGTTAAGATTGAAGTCACGGCCTTTGACAACGGCTCCGACTTCTCCACCGCCATCGCAACCCACCAGATTGATCTGGGCTTTGTGGGTCCAGGTCCTGCAATCAACCAATTTCTGAAGAGTGAGAACTTTCGGATCATTTCCGGTTCGAATAATGGAGGTGCGGTCTTCATTGCCCGCAAAGATTCCGGCATCCATTCCGTGAAGGACTTAGTGGGCAAAACCGTAGCTGTTCCCACCAAAGGCAGCACCAATGAAATCTCGTTGCGTTTGCTTTTAAAACAAGAAGGCTTGAAGGTAACGACGGATACCTCCGGCGTACAGATTATCACCCGTGCTCCGGCAGACACATTGGTTGCCATGCGGCAAAAAGAAGTCGATGCTACCTTAATTCCAGAACCTTGGGGAATACAACTGGTAGAAGAAGGCACTGGCGAGGTCTTGGTCGATTGGGACAAAATCCCGCCCAATGACGGCAACTATCCTTTAACCCTGCTAGTGGCCAGCGACAAATTTATTCAAACGCATCGTGATCTGGCCAAACAAGCAATAGAGGCCAATCTGAAAGGAATTGACTTTATTCATTCACATCCTGAAGAGGCCTATGAATTAATCAGCGCAGAACTCAAGGAGCTCAGCGGTAAGGGTATGGATGTCAAATTAATAAAAGGGGCCTTAAAGCATCTGAATCTAACGGATGAGGTTAATCTGGAGGTCATCGAGAGCATGGCAAAGGTGTCTTTTGACGCTGGATATATCAAGGATATTTCTGAGGATAAGCTCGACTTAAGCAAGTTTATCGATTTATCGCTATTGGATGAAGTGAAAAAGGACAGATAAGGAGGTACAACCTACATGCAAATACAAGATCAGACCAGACAATTACCAAGCTTTCATGAGAACTTAAAAGTTATTTTACTCGGCACAGGCACACCACGGGCATTTCAGGGCCGGGCCAAAGCAGGTGTTGTCGTTCTAGCCGGTGATCAAACCTTCCTGGTGGATTGCGGTGGTGCTACTGTAGATCAGCTACTTAAGGCGGGAGTTATGCCGCAGCGGATTTCAGACATTTTCTTCACCCACCATCACAGCGATCATAACTCGGGATTCTTCGATGTATTCATCTCCAGCTGGCGCACCCATGTCAATGCCCATCAGGTATTTCCGGGGCGCTCAACACCAATGAATGTATACGGGCCTTCCACCACGCAAGAGATTATCAGCAAAATGCGCTTGGGCTTCGATTTTGATGTCAATTTGCGAATTAACTATAACCTCTCTGCTGATGAAGGTGCTAATATTCACTATTTTGAAAGTAACGAAGGCGTTATTTATGAGCAGAAGGGCATTAAGATTACTGCCTTTGAAGTCGATCATAGACCCGTCTATCCGGCGATCGCCTATAAGTTTGAATATAACGGGAAGGCGGTGGTCATTTCCGGTGACACCATTCCCGTTGACAACATGGTTAAATATAGCCGGGGAGCGGATCTGCTAATCCATGAATCCTATAACAAGAAATGGCTGGATGCCTTGATTGAGAAATTCCCGGATCAAGCAGCCTCCCTGTCCAACCCTGCCAAATATCACTCCACGACACATGAAGTAGCTGAAATGGCCCGGCAGGCTGCGGTTAAGCACCTCGTGCTCACCCATCACATCCCTGCGCCGGCAGAAACGGCAGAAGCCGAAGCTGAGTATAGTATAGGCATGCAGGAGATCTATAAAGGTCCCATTACCATGGGGCGTGATTTAATGGAATTTGAATTGTGATATAACATTTAATTCGCGGTCATGTTACAGCTTTTGTAAGGAGAAGGGAAATATTAAACAAAGAGCCCGCTGACTACGAGGGCTCTTTGTGCTTTCAGTATTAGAATAGACGGGAACGGTTTACTTTGTACCTATAAAGATCATTTTCCCGATTTGGCCAAAAATTCATCGATCTGACGCTGTACTTCCGCAATTATTTTGTCAATTCCAGCAGCCTTAACCTGCTTTTGTAGAGTGGCCAGCCCCTTGTCTACATCCTTCACTGTTCCATACTCCAGCGGAATACCGTATTGGAGCATCACATTGCCGACATTCGCAACTTCTGTTTTTACATTGCTGTTATTAAACGCAAAGGTTTCCAGAGGATAGTGATAAACCTCCCCTTCCCACTTGTCGGTTAACGCGTTAGCTTCTTCCGGGAAGGAAGCGTTGTCCCGGTTCAGCGGAGAGTTAAAGCCCCAGTTGGAAAAACCGGTATAGTTGGCGTTCTTTTCAGCGTTCGTGTACTTGTCATCTCCGACTGGATTGTAATGAACGGATGGAATACCGTTCATAATCAGATCATGCAGTTCCTTGTCGTTCTGCAGCAAATCGACCATCATCAATGCCCGTTCGGGATTCTTGGAGGTCGCGTGAATGGCGATTCCGTTCTGCGTAGAGACAGCTACCGATTTTTTCTTGTCCGGCGTAACGTCAGCCAGCGCCAATTCATAAGGTGACTTCTTTTCCCGCATATCGGTCATCAAGGCGCCAAGCGTACCCAGATTGTGTGTAATTGACGCTGCCTTGCCTGCCCGGAACTCCTGCTGATGATCCAGCTTGCTGTTCAAAGCACTCTTCGACCAGGCATTGTTATCGGCCAGATCTTTATAATAGTAGACCAGGTCCTTGAACTCCGGCGTTTCGTATACATTGAACACTTTACCAGTAGGATCGTCGAGCTTGAAGCCAATCGGCAGATCAAAGTCAAGCATATTCCATTCGTTCTGCTGCTTCAGGAGCACCCGGTCCAGATTATGAAGCTTCCAGTCTCCGGTCTCCGGTACAAACGGAGTGACTCCCTTCTCCTTCTCAGCGATGGTCTTGAGGTAGTTAGCATAGGCTTCCGGGCTGTTAATCTCCGGCAGGTTGTATTTCTTGCGAAGGTCCTCCCGGTATAGAATCAGCTTCTCGACCGTTTCTCCGCGGTTCTGAGGCACCATGTAGAGCTTGCCGTTCACCTTCGCTTGGCCCCAGCTGACCTCCGGCATCGCTTTCCAAGTCATCGGAGTGTACTTCTGCAGCATTTCGTCGGTCAGTTCCAGGAAGCCTCCTTTGAGAGCCTGATCGTTGTAGCCTGCCCAGTTCGCAGCGTAAATGAGGTCAAAATCCTCGTTGGCCGCAAGCTTAAGCGGATATTTCTGCGCCCAGTCTGACCAGTCCAAGAACTCGCCTTCTACGGTAGCGTTGATTTTTTCCTTCAGCTTCTTGTTAATCTCCCCGAATACCGTATCGTAGTCGACCGGCTTAGGCCCCACAAAGATCATTTTCAGTGTGACGGGCTGGGAGGTATCTACTGTGCTGGAATCTCCAGCAGCTTTCGTATTGTCTCCCGCCGCCTGAGTTGCGGCAGCTGAAGCTTGCGGCTCCGCCGCGTTCCCTCCGCCGTTACCATTATTGTTCCCACACGCACTTAGCAGCGACAACATTATCACTCCGGACAGCAGTGTCATTCCTCTTTTTTTATTCAACAGATTATGCCCCCCATCAGTATTTGTAATCGTTTACATACACAGTATAAAGAAAAATTTCTCTTCGTAGAATGCAGGCCGTCAACGATTATACATACTTTTGCAACGACTTCTCGTCTGAAGGCTGAAAACCAACAACACTATTACGAATTCTACTGGGGTGAACAAGCTCCTAGCTCTTCACTAATCCTGCTTCTATGTCGATAAATTTAGAATACACATGGAAAAGTATGGAGGAGTATATGAACAGTAACCGCAGAACTGAACCCTTTCGCTACACTCTAAAAGAACCTGCTACATTTGATCTGCATATTCTTACCATTAACGGAATTCCAGTCCCCCCCAAACCCGTAAGTGCCGTACTGTATGACATTAGCCGTTCGGGATGCCGGTTGTCGATTCCTTTGAATGTCAATCCGGACGCAAACCTGGTACGTGTAGGCATGGAGATGGCCCTCTCCTCTGAATCTATGTACATAGAAGGATCATTAAAATGGTATAAGGAGGAGTCTGACACCTTTCACTACGGTATTCAATTGGACATCCCTGAAGCGGACAAGGATCGCCTTCCAAAAATGCTGCGCACACTGGCCGGCGAGGGTAAAATATTGGTTCGTTGAGAGATACAAAAAAGGGGCTGACCCAAAAGCCATTTCACGGCTTGGGTCAGCCCCTTTTTGATCCTTATTTAAACGATACAGATTCCAATATTTTATCCGTTTCAGCTTTTGACTTCTCGTCTACGTAGCTAAGAATGAGGTTAAATGCATACCCGTCAATAATCGTGCTGTAATACTCTTGTGTGACTACAGCAGCTCCAGTATTAATAGAAGCCTTCATCAGGTCCATATCTTTCCCGCCGACTTTAACAGTCTTGATGTCTTCAAATTCATACGGAAGTTTGCTGTCTGTCATCAATTTTTTGGAAGATTCCAGATAGTCCTTCCCTGTCTTAATACCTTGGAGCATACTTACCTTCTCGGCAACTGCGATAGCGGAAGGCCCGCTTTTACCTGAATCTAATGGAAATTCCGAAGCCATCAGCAGGTTCAGCGTTTTGGTCTTTGCCAGATCCAGCATTTTATTCTTGGCTTCATTTCCACCGGCAACCACCTCCTGACCGGCTTCCATAAGCTTCATCATCTGGTCTGCGTTCTGGAAGACCCATTCTTTGGGAAAGTTAAGGGACAACCCGAAATAGTCATTTGTGTATGTACCGCTCTCAGTCACACCTAAGCTAACTTCCTTGTCTTTTCCTCCGCATGCTGTAACCATCATCAGCATTAACACCATTACCATTGATAATAATCCAACTTTTTTCTTCATAATACCCTCCTGATGTTTCTCTCTTTTTTTGTACACCAGAAAAGTTTAACATGTAATGTTATCTTTACCACCTATATAAAACTATAGGCTATGGCTAAAACAATAACATCCGTGTCGCGACAGAAACAGCTTCCGAGCTGGATTGGACCCCCAACTTATCAAAAATAATTTTCTTATGATGATTCACAGTACATTCTTTTATCTTTAATTTTGAGGCAATTGCTTTACCGGTTAGTCCTTGAGAAATGAGCTTGAGTACTTTTAGTTGACGTTCACTCAGTTGTGCCGGAAGCTGCCCAGCAGCCTGGCTTGCAAGCTGAACTTGGTAACTGATCAGCATATCTGCCGGAATCAGCTTGGCAATCGCGATCAGTTCGCTTTTCATAGCCGCATTAATCGTTGAGACATCCAGATAACCAATAATTTCATGACCAACAACTAGAGGCACCGAAAAGCAATGCCAATTATTAAAAAAAGGACTCTCATGATCCTCAGGCGGTAAATACACGGGACAGCCCTGCGCAATGGCCTCTGAAATCGCATTGACCCCGCAGCATTTTTCAGTAAAAAACATCCCTATACGGATAGGAGATTTGCTTACTACACTCTCCAGATTACGACTGTAATCCATCGCGAGCAGAACTCCCTCCTTATCCGTAAGCAGAAATAAATAGGGTCCGGTAAGATGATCCTTAATATTGAATATGCAGTGCTGAAAAACTTCAATTAACAGTTGATCGGAGGTATCTTTTCGGGTAATTTGCTGCGTATTCGATAACAAGTAGTCTTCTTTTTCAAGCTGGCCAGATGTATCGATGGTTGTAATCATTCCAACATTTCTCCTTCCACATAAGAACATCCAGATTCTGGAGGATCCTTTACCCTTATCGGAATAAATGAAAGAAAAATTGAATTTCACAAAATGATGTTCCTTACTTCTGAATCTTTGAATATACGACTTTTGGCACATTGGGCTTAAATAAAAGAGTTATCTCAACTATAAATGGGTTTCCCACCCTATCTACGGGGTCAACAAACACATACAAATAGTTCTTGAAGTCTTCAATAATTCGATAGTTGTTACTTTTATACTATTTTTTCAGTAATTCGTTCAGGAATGGGTTAAATTGATTCAGAGCAGCACCACAGAATTCACGGCTCCCCGCGCACATTGTACCAGGGTTTCGTATAACCGTGCCGATATGGCATTGAACTCCTCCTCCCGGTCATGCTGATAGGCAGAATATGGAGGACTGTCATTCCAGGAACCCATGCCACCGAATACCCAGGCTTTGTAGACTGTATTCAGCAGCATTCGCGCCTGATCCTTATAAATATCCGGTAAGTGAAAAGACAGCTGCGCAGCTGTACCTGTTCCTCTCAGAACACTCATAGCAGGCTCAAAGAAATGGACACTCCAAAAACTTTCCTCTATTGAATTGGCCAAATCTCCAATCTGCCTTAGCGCCACGTCCAGCTTCTCTGACCAAACAGATAATGGAAGGAATTCGCGATCACCTCTCTGTCCATCGTAAAGCTTCTGTTCCGTATAGGTAACTTTCCACTTCGTCCGTGAGCCATACTGATCCATATGCCAATCAGCCTTCCACAAGGATTCACCTGTTGTTCCAAGGGAGGTCACTCCATTGGGCATCCCATTGCTGTTAAGAATACCCGTGTCCCAGGAATTTGCCGAAGGCATACCGTTTAACATAAGACGCCGGCAGCCGTTATTCTTCAGCTCTGCAAGCCACTCGGGCCAGCTCCAGACTTTCCCTCCTCCCTCCTCAATGAATCGCACTTCTATGAATTCCGTATGCTCTAATTCAGTATTAGAGGCATCCGCACCACTAATTAAATTCCCATTTCCCAGCGCTGTAATTAATAACATCTGATGTAACTCACCATTCATATGTACTTCCCCCCGTTATCTCCATCCTCTCATTTCCATGCTCCGTTCATCAACCATTAGTTTCATCCAAAAAAATAGCGCGTACCATCTGATCCCGGTACGCGCTGTTCATGCGGTTTATCTAGACGGCAGCTAGCTAGACCTGTGAAGCTGCCGTGTCGGCCATCCCCCACCGCAGCTTATACAGCTCAGGGAGTACAACCCCAAGGAGTACCAGGACAACCCCGGTCCATTGCAATCCGCTTACCTGCTCATGCAGCACGAATGAAGAGAGCAATACCGCAACCGGAAGCTCGGCAGCCCCGAGAATGCCTGCCATGCCGCCCCCGATATGCGGAACACCAACCGCAAATAATACCGGCGGAATGAAGGCTCCGAACAAACCCAATAAAAATCCAAACACCAGCAGCTGTCCCCACAAAAGTCCGTTGAAAAGGAAGTACGGCGGGAAAATAACGAACAATAGCAGTAAGCCTCCGGTAACCATCCATGCGCTCCGGTACGCCGGATGTGCAGAAGGAACTGCTTTACCGCTGAATATGATGAACATGGAATAACTTACAGCTGATAACAGGCCAAGAGTAAGCCCAAGAGCGTTGAAATGCGCTGCACCCTGATCTATAATTCCTGCTGCAAGCAGCGTTCCGCCAAAGAGGAGCAACAGCGTCAGCAGGGTTACCTTGTCGGGCCGCTGGCGCTTACTGACAGCCTGGATCAGTACACTGATCCAGGTGAACTGGAACAGCAGGATAATGGCCAGCGAAGCTGGAATATAGCGCAGGGACTGGTAATAGACTAATCCTGTTACCACGGTTGGCGCACCAGCCATCATGAGCAGCAGCCGCTGCTTCCAGGTAAGTGCAGGCGATGCCTGCCGAGCTTCAGCTGGCTGGATGCCTTGGCTGCGTTGTTTACGCGTCTGTCTAACCTTTGTATATAATGCCAACAGCCAGGCAAGAATGCAGCCGGTCAGCAGCTGTGTACCGACTACTTCCCCAAGCTGGTACCCCTCTCCGTAAGCCAATACGACGATCGTGGATAGAATCCCGTAGCTCATAGCCCCAATTAATACCGATAACAAATATTTCAAATCTTTCATGTCATATATGCCTCCTGAATCTATTAAATCGGCCGCAATACGCAAATAAACCTAACTCCGGGGACGAGGAACATAGTAGCATGATCCTTGCCATCGTAGTTAGGAAGAGTAGGCTTCCTGTAGAAACCCTCGCCCTGTTGATGCCATAAGGCTGCGAGGTTATACGAGAACAGTATGTAATTATACGCATAACGACTGTTCATATGTTACATGGCAAGTAAGTTGCTGTCAACCCTTAATTCTTAAAATTTAAGGATTCAAATGACTGAGGTTCCGATTGGTACTATTTAGGAGCTAAACCTTCTTTTCTCTGATAAAATGAATCCATAGGTGTCTTGTAAAAATATACCTGCACAGGAGGTGTACATTCTGAACCGTTCTGGACCCGTCAAACTGATCGGACTCATTGCCGGAATTGCGCTGTCGAATATAGCTGTACTTTCTCCTGGTCTGCTTGGTCTTCAAATTGTCGGCGGAAGTACGCTTGAGACCGCTTCAGGCGTTACTCTGTTATTCATTAGTTTGCTTGTTGTGCTGTACGGGAGCTATACCCTCCTCTTCAAGACTCCGGCCACTCACTCTGTGCGCAATTTGCAAACCCGGGATGACTACATCGCTGGGTTGAGCCGCTACCGGAATGTGAAGGCTCTCCAAAACGATGTTCTGCTTGCCCTTGATCAATTGGAGCGGATCGACAAAAAAAAATTCACATTGATGAATGTATTAGGGGAACGGTTTGAGCCCACAGAATTAAGCTTTCGAAAGTTCCAGTCCGTCATTGTTGAGGTTGAAAAGCTACTCTACCTGAATGTGCGGGGGATTCTGAATAAGCTTAGTGTGTTCGATGCCGCTGAATTCAAACAGTTCACCAGCCGGCAAAGGCCGAAGCCCTTCTCCGATACGCTGGTGCAGAGAAAAAACGAGCTGTATCACGAATATTTTGCCCATGTGGCTGGCTATCTGGGTGCAAATGAGGAGATTCTGCTTAAGCTGGATCAGCTGCTCCTGGAAATTTCACTGCTGGATAATACGGACTATAGAGCAGTTGATGAAATGCCTTGTATGAAGGAGCTTAACGCCCTGATCGGGCAGACCAAGCTTTATCAGAATTAGAAAGGAAGATGCACATGGCCGGGAAAGGTAAAAAAGGGATCATACTCGCTGTTATTGCTGCATGCGTATTTGCAATAGTCTACTTCGGAATCACGCTGACCGCAAATTTGGGCAAATCCGATAAGGAGATCTCGGCGGAAGACGCCGGTAAAAAGCTGAACAAACTATACAGCAATATTAATGTAACAGTCGCAGATACCGTAAAGGGGCAAATCGACCTGGACCCCGCAGAGATCGGCGATTCCCTGCCCGATATCTCCAAATTCCCTGTTTCCGTAGTGAATACAACGGATAGCTTCGTGGAAATCTTCTCTTCCACCGAGAAATCCGGGACTGGAAATGACGGGTGGCTGAATGAAGTTGCTACAGCCTTCAATGATGCGAAGATCATGATCGGCGGTAAGCAGGCTTCTGTGAAGATCCGTAATATCGCCTCAGGCACGGCCACTGACTATATACGGTCCGGCAAGTATATTCCCGATGCTTTTACCCCTTCCAACGAACTATGGGGCGAGATGGTCAAAGCAAACGGAACCCCTACCGTGCTTATCTCAAAACGTATAACCGGCAATGTGGCGGGCGTGGTAACCAACAAGAAAAAATATGACGAACTGGTAGGCAAGTACGGCTCGCTGAATGTCAAAACCATAACGGATGCTATCGCAGCAAATGAGCTGTCCATGGGCTACACCGATCCGTTCGCCAGCTCCACCGGACTGAACTTCCTGGTAACCGCACTCAGCACCTTTGACAGTTCCGATCTGCTAAGTGATAAGGCAGTGCAGGGCTTTGAGCGGTTCCAGGCCAATGTTCCGTTCATCGCCTCGACCACACTGCAAATGCGGGATGCGGCTAAAACAGGAGCACTGGATGCTTTTGTTCTAGAGTATCAAACCTATGTGAATGCACCTGATCTGAAAAGCGGTTATGTCTTCACTCCGTTTGGTGTACGTCATGACAGTCCGCTCTATGCGCTTGGGAATTTACCCAAGGAGAAGCTGGACATTATCAAGAAATTCGCCGAATTCACTGAGCAGGACCGATATCAACAGCTGGCTTCGGACAAAGGCTTCAACGGCCTGAATGAGTACGTCTCTGAACTTGCCCCTATTGAAGGCAGCCTCCTCTCATCAGCCCAGAAGCTCTGGAAAGAGAAAAAGGACGGCAGCAAACCGATTGCAGCAGTATTCGTTGCGGATGTGTCAGGAAGCATGGCCGGGGAACCACTCAATCATCTGAAGGAGTCGCTGCTCAAAGGACAGAAATTCCTGGGTAAAGACAACAGCATTGGCTTTGTCTCCTACTCCAGCGAAGTGACTATTGATCTGCCCATCGCCAAATATGACACCAATCAGCAGTCCATGTTCGTAGGGGCCATTAAAAGCCTGCAGGCTACCGGGGGCACCGCTACGTTCGACGGAATTATTGTCGCCATGAAAATGCTTCAGGACCATATTGCCTCAAATCCCGATATTAAGCCGGTGATCTTCGTCCTCAGTGACGGTGAAACGAATGAAGGGCATTCACTGGATGAGATAAGAGGCTTAATCGAGACTTATAAAATCCCGGTCTACACCATAGGCTACAATGCGAACATCAAGGCGCTGGAGAGCATCTCCAGCATTAATGAGGCAGCAAATATCAATGCGGATACGGATGATGTTGTGTACAAAATCGGCAATCTGCTCAACGTACAAATGTAGCCCGGCTTACCATTCGAGCATAAACATACGAAGCAAGTAAAATTGCGCAGAGTATTGGAAGAAGTACAGCTTCAAAAAACTTTTAGGGGGCTAGTTATGTCATTTACCATGGAAATCCCGAGTACGGATACGCTCAAAGCGGTTATTGAAGAACAAGTACAGCCGGAACCTGCAGAGGTTTCGCAGCTGAAGGAGTTGGCCGCGAGCAATGTAGCAAGTATTCTCGGCCTGGATATAGATTCTCTGGAAAAACGGAGGTCCGTGCTGCAATCGATCGACACGTTCGGAATGAATACCATGCGATCCTCTTCCGATAAAAACTCCCTGCTTCAAGTGTCCGTAGGCAATCTGTCCAAAACTGGTGATGAAGGCGGCCAGGTCGCCAAGGGATTAACGGAGCTCCATTTGCAGTTAAAGGATCTGGATCCGAGCGCTGTCGATTTTGCTAAGAACGGGATTCTGGGCAAATTCTTCAATCCCCTGCGTACGTATTTCGCCAAGTACCAGAAAGCAGACGCTGTCATTTCCGATATCATCCAATCCCTGGATAAAGGCAAATCCATTTTGAAGAACGACAACACCACCCTTGAGATTGAACAGCAGACCCTGCGGGAGCTCACCAAAAAGCTGCAAAAGGAAATTCAGCTCGGCATGCTCATGGACCAGGAAATCGAACATCAGATTGAAGCTGCCAAGGTGCGAAGTGAGTCCGGGGACAAAATCAGGTTCATCACCGAGGAAGTCCTCTTCCCTCTCCGTCAGCGGGTCATGGATCTGCAGCAGATGCAGGTAGTCAATCAGCAAGGCATCATGGCTATTGAAGTAGTCATCAGAAATAATAAAGAACTGATCCGGGGGGTTGACAGAGCCCGAAACGTAACCGTATCTGCACTCAAAATTTCCGTCACCGTCGCAAGCGCACTATATAATCAAAAAATCGTGCTCAAAAAAATTGAGCTGCTGAATCAAACGACAGACAACCTGATCAGCGGCACCTCAAAAATGCTTAAAGATCAAGGTGCAGCGATTCAGAAACAATCGATGGAAACCACCATCTCCCCGGACACACTGAAACAGGCCTTTACCGACGTGTTGTCCGCCCTGGACTCCATTAGCACCTACAAGCAGGAGGCACTGCCGAGAATGCGGGAGACCATCCATCAGTTCCGCGAACTCGCCGATCATGGCGAGCAGCAGATCCAGCGTCTGGAGAAGGGCAATTCGCTTGGGTTATAAGCCGATTTGAGTCTGCCAATCTATCATGATAAACTAGTTCCCGACCACATTCTGGGAGGGAAAACATATGAGCGAAGAAGAATTGAACGCAGATGGCTGGGAAGCCATAGATGAAGCTCTGGAGCAGCTCTATGGAGAACAGGAGCAGAAGCATTACGGAACCGCCATACCCTACATGCTTGGCGGACCAGATCCGCTGAATGGAATCAGTGTTTACGAAGTACGTGAACCCCTGCCACATTGGCATTTTGTAACCTACGGATTTTCGGAGCTGTATGAAAAAGAAACGGAAGATCCCGGGTACAGCGGATATGGCTTCGAATTGACCTTCCGGTTATTCAAATCCGCTGCTGAAGATGAGCCTCCGGCTTGGGCATTGAATCTGCTGCAGAATCTGGGCCGTTATGTGTTTAACAGCGGGAATGTGTTCCGTTCCGGGGATTATATGGATGCGAATGGGCCGATTGCCCTTGAGTCGGAGACGGCGCTGTCAGCATTGGCTTTTATTACAGACCCTCTGCTTCCAGGAATAGACACTCCTAATGGCAGGGTAGAATTCCTCCAGCTTGTGGGGATCACGAATGATGAACTGTCGGCAATGCAGGTCTGGAATACTCTGGGCGTGTTGATGGAAATGTCAGAGCACATTCCGCTATATATAACTGATCTACATCGGAATTCACTCCTCAAGCTCCCTGCAATCGCCGAAGCCGTAAGGCTGGGTAGTGAAAGCGAAGGCTCCAATACCGGTGCACTATACGTCGATCAATTAGCTTGGGAGAACCCGGAAGACGATTCCATCCAGACTCTGCAGCTGGGAGCTAAGCAGGCCGAGATCGTAGGCAAGCTGCTGCATGGGAGACTCCTAAAAGGACGAATCTTAACTTTGGCCGGTCCTGAGGTTACGGTCAGCTTCGAGACAAGCGTCACTCGCAGCATCGAAATTCAGAATGATAATGTTGTCCTTAAGCTGGATGAGGCTGTCTCGGAAGCCATATCAGAAATTCTCCGTCCGGTAGCAGGGCTGTATCGTCTCACAGACTGGCCGGAGTTTGCAGTGCGTATCGTACCTACTCATATCACCGACCATGAAGGAATTGTTGTAAAAACCATTGGATAATCATTCACAACCCTATAGGCAGTTACTTTCAGTTATGGGATTTTTGTTATTTGCACATTTATACATGCCATTTAGCCCTTACTATATTCATTCAGCTCATGTTTCAAGAGGATAATAATGGTTCTTTTGCTTCATATATTTTCCTTCGTTTAATCCGATATCTTAGTAAGGTATAGTTTTTTACTCATACCATTTCATCTACAGAGGAGTCGTCAAATGAAGAAGATTCAGAGGTTAGCTAAAAGATTGGGGTGCATCCTGCTTGCAGGTGTATTGATCAGCTCTGCTCTAGGGGTAGGAAAGCTGACTCCACACGCATCCGCAGCGGCAGCGGAGAATGGGTATGCTTACTATAGCTCGGAAGACGGGGCCTTATATCGTGTACCTACTGCCGGGGGTAGCGCTCAGATGATCTCTGAGTATTTCGAGGGGTCCTATCTGAACGCAACCAGCAAGTATTTGTATTTCTTTGATAATGAGGACACTAGCAAGCTGCAGCGTTTGTCTCTGACCGAACCAGGTGCGCTGATCAGCAACTTTGCCGGCGACAAGGATATTTTATTTTACCAAATCGAAGGTGACTTCATCTATTTCATGGATGACAATGGCGTGATCTACCGATCGTTGGCTGATGCGGCTGATGATACCCAGATCAAGCAAATTGCGAATAACGCAGATACAGAATTCCCAGGCTTCTCCGTGGAGAATGGCCGCATTTACTACAATGTTTTGAAGAACGGCACAAACACCTGGGCAGCCTCGAAGTCCCGGGACGGCAGTGGAAATGTACAGTATATCGCTCAAGGTGCCATTCCATCTTATTCCTATATCCATTCGAGTCCTTCTACGGTTTCTGTAATGGTAGATATCAAACCTGCGGAAACGTATTATTCTCTGAACTCCATGGTTCTGTACACTCTTCCGGTGAATGGCGGAAACCCCAAGGCAGCCAACGCCAAAAGCCCGCTGGATGCGAATGCAACCTATTCAGGCTTCTGGTCCAATGATTATTATGTCTATAACAAAGGGGTTACAGTAGACGATAATGATGATTACGTGTATTCCAAGAGCAAAAGCTATGCGATAGATAAAAACGGGAAATCGTTTCAGCTCAATCAAAGCGGGGTTGTCAGCCTTGCCGATATGGGCGGAAACAAGCTGGCATACGTCGGAAGCAATGGTAAAGGCTACATCAGTACTATCGCCAACGGTAAAGTAACCAGTACAAAAACACTTGCCCTAAGCCAGGTGACAAATGTCTATAACCTGAAGAATGGTACAGCCGCCGGACAAATCATATTTTATGCAAGCGGCGGGGCTTATGCTGTAAATGCGGATCTATCCTTAACCAAATTAAATGGCGTAACTTGGGATAATAGCTCCATCTTTAACGATGTATCAGGAATCTACTATTATAACGCTGAGGATAATCAGAGCCTCTATAAAATGAGCGCTGACGGTAAAACGAAGCTGAAGCTCACCGACGGACCTGTGTCAGAAATCTATACAGTTACCACTAAATAATATTACTCGAAAGTCACAGAAGCCCACAGTACTGCATCATGCAGTGCTGTGGGCTTTTTCAGCAAAAAGTACCGATTATCATTCTGAACGCAAAATATCAATATGAGCTAGCTGCGAAAGGTCCTCTACAAAACCCGGGTAGGATACGTCGATACAGCTGCAGTTGCGGATAATCGAAGGCTCATCCATACTGCTGGCGAGAACAGCGGCGGTCATGGCGATCCGGTGATCACCTGAGCTGTCTACAATAGCAGGTGATGGACGCTTGCCGCCATGAATGACCATATCGTCTTCACCACATGAGGTTTCTATGCCAAAAGCTCTTAGTACCCCCGCAGTAGTCTGAATCCGGTTCGTATCCTTGTCTCGTAATTCCCGGCAGTTCCTTATTACAGTGTTCCCTTCTGCGAACGCCGATACCGCAGCCAACAAAGGAACCTCGTCAATCAAGCTCTGTATCCGCTCGTTACCTTCAGCAAGGACAGGAGACAACCGGGCTCCAGGTATACAATAGATATCTGCAATGGGCTCCCCGGATAGTAGATCCTCTTCCTTTTGCAGCATCAAGTGAAGTCCCATCTCCCTAAGCAGGTGGAAGAACCCCATCCGGGTCGGATTGACACCCACTCGTTTAATCGCCAGGCTGCCTTTGTGCTCCATTCCCCGAATAGCGTATGCTGCCAGCAGAAAAGCCGCTGAGGACAGGTCGCCTGGAACAATCACATCCTTGGCGGAAAAGTAACTACCTCCCCTCAGGGAAGTAAGATCGCCCTCGGCCTGAATATCAATGCCGAAATATCGCATCAGGCGTTCGGTATGATCACGGCTTTGGCAGCTTTGCCGATAACGCGTGATCCCATCCGCGAACAATCCCGCGAATAGCAGAGCTGACTTTTCCTGTGCGCTGAATACGGTGGCTTCCATGTCTATCGGAGACAATGGCGATGCTCCCTGAACCCGCAAAGGCAGACAGCCCTTTACACCAAGATATTCAATAGAGGCCCCCATGTCCATCAAAGGCTGAACCACCCAATCCATCGGCCTTGCCGATAGCAGTGCGTTCCCGCCAAGTTCCGCTGCAAAGGGCTGTCCTGCCAGCACAGACAGGATCAGCCGGGCCGATGTGGCCGTATTCCCAACCTCAAGTCTGCCCTCTGGTACCTGCAAGCCCCGCAGCCCTCTCCCATAGACTGACAGGTCATCACCATTCCATGCAAACGTTACACCTAATTGGCGCAAAATAGCGATGCAGCTCTGAATGTCACGGGAACGCAGCACACCCTGTACAGTGCCTCTGCCTTCGGCGATAGCGTTCAGGACAATGGCCCGCTGAGAGATGGATTTGTCTCCGGGAATCGAATGGAACACCAAAGAGCCTACATCCCGCTTCGCTCTGATTCGCAAGTCACACTTGGCCGGTAGCTCGACCCTGTTCTGTACCAATTCCAATTCTGATCACCTCGTCATCCGAGAGTATTTGCGAATAGTCCATATCTCTTCCGGGAGCCAGCGGAATCCGCCGGTCGCCCTTCGCCGCGTAGCTGCGGTAACGCTGCCTTTTACGCTCCAGTCCAAGGTTGTTCTCGAAGATATAATCGACTAGTTCCACCGCGTTCCGGCGCAGCGCAAGCGCAAGTAGATCAGCTCCCGTCCTCGTACGCACCATAACCGTGGATGAAGCCTTGGCGGATACTCCGGCCTTGCTGGAATCAAAAATATTGGGGTCCCCATCCGAAATCGAGATATCGGCAACACCTGACCACCAATCCGGGCAAGCCAGGCAGCGAAAGGTCTTGAACTTCTTGAACTCCTCCACCAGCCTATAGAAGGGGAGATAATGCTCCTGACCCTGCCTTGTCCTGACCACGAATTGTCCAGGATATTGCCCTTCCCTGTAGCGCATAAAGACAACATCAGCCAAATCGATGCCGAGGATCTCTGTAATCAGATGTTCAGTACCGCCAAGGGAGGTATTAGAAGCACATCCAAGCTCAATCGTGAACGCTACCTTGCCAGCCAGCATAGAGGAAGGCAGATGCTCCGGAAGATTCAGCAGCTTGTTGATTCCTTGAATCTGGCACGGCACACCTATAATGCCTATCTTGTCATATCTGCCGTCCTTTAACAGATCCAGATTCGGCGTAATGCAGTAGCTGGTCTGTGCGCATTCGATAATCCGGTCCACCGAATCGGCAAGGTATGCCTTCGGCACCCAGGGACGTTCTTGATCTCTCCCTACCACAATCACCGCATCGGCTAAGTTCTCCTCCAGCGCCGTGATCGCCAGGATCGTCGCCGCCCCGCCGGCTGCTGCCCGGCCCAGGATCTCCGGGTCCGCAGCCGATAATTGATAGGTGGACAGGTAAATACCGGTCCAGCGTTCAAGCTCGGATCGGTTGCGGCCGAAAATGCGGCGCTCGGATTCCATCACACCTGTGTCATACCCCGGGCACACTTCCGAGCAGAGATTGCAGCTTCCGCAGGTGTCCACTGCTTGGCTCTCCATGCCTTGAAATACGGGAAGCGGAACGGAATCCCCGTTCATTGCCAGCAGGCCTTGAGGGCATACTGAGGCGCATAATCCACAGGAAGTACAGAGCGATAGATCAAGAATCTCTTCTTTGAGGGTGAAAAAAGATGTCATCTCAGCACCTTGCCTTCTTCATAATCTCACGCCGCTCAGCGCGGAATAGACTTCTCTGGTTCTCTCAGCAATAGGGTGCCAGTCATACCGCAGCCGGACTTCCCGCAGGGCTGCCTCCGCAAGCCGGTCCCCCTCCTCAGGATTACGGAGAAGATACAGAATCCGGCCCGCAAGCATATGGGGCTCATCAGGAATGCTGATGAGCCCGGTCCGCCCGTGCTCCACAATCTCTGCAAGTCCTCCGATATCTGACGCAATTACCGGGGTACCGCTTCCCATCGCTTCAAGCGCTACAATACCGAAGGGCTCATACAAACTGGGAAATACACAAACATCAGCAATCTCCAGCAGATAGCTTTTCTCCAGACTATCCACAAAGCCAGTGAACCGGATGCTTGTACCAAGCTCGGCCGCACTTGCTTCAAGTTCGGCCAGCATGGGGCCCCGGCCTGCGATAATGCATGTACAGTGCGGGAATTCCCGAATCACCTCATGCATACTTTGCAACAGTACCTGCACCCCTTTTTCCTTGACCAGCCTTCCAATGAACAAGACAATCTTTCCGCCATCCTGCGCATAATGTTCTCTTCTGAAAGAATGGGCAGGCATGAGCTCAAGTGAACAGAGATCAATACCGTTGGGAATCACCTCTGTCTTTTGCTTGTCCAGGGTATGCACGGCGCAGACTTCATTTTGCATGTGCAGACTGCATACAATAACCTTGTCAGACGAGGAGACCAGTTCGTGTTCGATGGTATGGATCGTTTGCTGCTGCGGCGTGAATAATCCCTGATTTCTTCCGTGTTCTGTAGCATGGATCGTCGTAACAAGCGGCAGGTGAAGGCGCTGGCGCAATAGAAGAGCCGCATAACCGACCAGCCAATCATGCGCGTGAATTAGGTCGAACCTGATGTTCCCGCTTAGCTGAGCTGTCACGTAATCCACAATCGCCAGATTGAATTGAAGCACCCAATCCTCGAAGTCAGTCAAATTCTCATAAGAATTCACACGGTGCACGTGTACGCCGTTCTCCACCTCCAGCACAGGCCGCCCGGGCGCAGTATTGGTGACTACATGGACTGCCGTCTGATCAGCCTGCAAATGCCTGGATAATTCATAGACATGAGGGGCAATCCCTCCAATCACCAAAGGCGGATACTCCCAGGACAGGATTAAGACAGATACGCTTGATTGCATAGGTTGCCCCCTCCAAATCTCTCAGTGTGCAATAAGTGAATAACCTGTGAAGAATTCCCACCATGTATTTTGCTCCAGCAGCGGGGGTGAGGAATGATCTCTTTGAAAGGATAGCCAGTCCACAGACTCGGTCAAGAGGTCTTCAGAAATATATAAAATATTTGACCTCAAAATCGGTACAAACGTTTGCACTTTTTTGATTATCCCCAAATCTGCGTAATAGTAGCGGTTTCCCGGCCTGGGAATTTGCATGTCCAGCGCTTGTCCAAGCGGCCTATCCACCTGAAACAGAAACTGTGCAAATTTATTGTCGGCAGAGAGGGAGGTAAGGCGGACAGCCTGCTGCAGCTCATGCCATCCACTTTTAAAATGCCAGGCAATCATGCTCCTTGTGTCTTCGCCCAGCGTAGTCTGGAAGACCAGGCGCGCTCCATCAAACTGCAATCTCTCATCCAAACGCATCATCTCCTTTTGTACAATTGGATGAATTCTTGGCGGCCATTACTCCTGCCACTCCACAATCATTTCGGATACCCCCTCCGGTGGCGTATGCAAGCTATGGGCCACTCCCTGCTCCCACCGCACGATACCGGATTCACTTCTTAGCAGAAATTTGCATTCGATCACGCAATCCGCTGGCAGACTAATGTCACAGTACCAGGTGGGGTACCGATAGACGATATGGTTATAGAATGGTCCTGCGGCCCTGTCCACTTCCCATGCTCCAAGCTCGTACACATTCCCTGTCACAAAGACCTGTGAATCATATTCGGTGAGTATATTCTTGACCACCAGCCTTACCGTAACCAGCTTTCCTGTCCATACGGTCAGCTCTTCCGTCAGCAGAAACTCCGTCTCCCCGTTCCTCAGCCCTTGTATGTGATGTGTGCCCGCTGGTATCGCCGGAACCTTGGCAATGATCCTATCGGGATTCCAGGAAATAACAGTTGCTGCATACCCGCCAACCGTCAGACTGCCTGAGTCACCCAAATGTCTTCCCTGAATAATTAGCTCGCTTCCCGGCGCCGCCGCTTTAGGGTAGAAGTGCAAGGATGCCGTCTCCTCCGAATCAGACTCATACGCATAGACATAAGCAGACCGCGGAGCCATCACCATATTCTGTATCTCCCCTTCAGCTCCTGGAGCCACTTCACAATCTGCAAACACGTCTCTCAGGATGCTGGAATACGGGCCTTGCGGAAGGGACGTCACCAGTGGCGGCAGAACATGTTCTTTCTCTTCCAGATTGAGGAGGACCAGAACAACATCTTCCCTGTATCTACGCTCAAATGCCAGTACCCTGGTGTTCACATGTAGCAGCTCCGTACTACCATAACCAATCGCAAGGTTACTTACCCTTAGACGATTAAGCTCCGCTATAATCCGGTAGGCGGGTGTCTCTCTGCTGAAGGAACTCATCATGGCACGGTTAAGCGGGTCATCCCCTCCACTCATGTACTGCTCGGTTCCATAGTACACGACCGGCAGGCCTGCGGAAGTCAACAGCAGCACAAGCGCCAGATCTGTAAGCGAAGGGTCCGAGTCCTGTGTAAACCGGCTCATATCATGATTATCCAGAAAAATAAGCTGATCGAACAAATGCTTATAGCATCCAGATGATTCACACAGCATATCAGCGAACGCTTCGAAACCCCTTACGCCGTGAAAGCTCTCCCGCATCGAATGAGTGAACATGAAATGCAGCAGGCTCATCCCGCTGTTATTGGCAAACGCAGCATTATCCTGCGATCTTCCATGTGCTTCCAGGAACCATTCCCCGAAGAGATACGCCGGTTTTCTGGCATGAATGAAACCAGTGAATGAGGTTAGCCAGCCTGGAGGAATATGTTTGGCTGCGTCAATTCGGACCCCGTCGACCCCTTGATCCAGCCAGTAAGCAATACCTTCGCGTAAAAGCTCATCTGCCTGAGGATTCATCTGATCCAGTCCGGCAAGGTCATACAGGTTGCGGTACAGCGAATCCTCGGCATTCAGGAAAGAAGTGCCGCCATTATGCAGGAACACACGCTCCATATCTCCCGAGTATGCAGCCACAAGCTCTCCAGCGCGGTACAATGCGCCATTCTCCATGTAAGCAGGCTGCAGTTCCAGTGCCGGTGATGTATGATTGGGCGTAAAATCAATGATGATCTTCAGTCCATGCTCATGCGCAGTGTTCACCAGAGCTCTGAAGGTGTCCAGTGAACCAAAATAAGGGTTGTGCCTGAGGAAATCTCTGGGCCAATAGCCATGATAGGAAGCCGTGCCTGCTTCATCGCCCATGCAGACATGAATGTTCTCTGCCGGCTGTGAGATCAGAATCGCAGAGATGCCCATTCCCGTGAGATATCCGTCCTCAATCCTGGAGATAATTCCTTCCCAATCGCCGCCAAGATATTTCCGCGGATTGCTTGAATCGGGACTGAATAGCTCAGCCGGTGGACGGTTGCCAGGATTGCCTTCGCAGAATCGGTCGGTGATAATCTGATAGATGCATTCGCCCGGATTCAGCATAATTACATCCCTGAACCGGCCGAGACGGCATTCGCTGCTTCAAGTATGAGGTTCATGGTTTCTTCCACCTGTTCAATAAAAAGTACATGAGTTTGGAATTTCCGTTCCAGTTCAAGCTTGCGGGCGGTTCGTTGTTCCTGGGGATAAATCTCATATTGCCCGTAAGAGGTCTCCATCTTATCTGGAAGCAATAGGGCAAGTGGCCGCCTGGAGTAGATTCTTAGTATTTCAATCGCATCGTGAATATGCTCGTCATCATCATAACCGGCAATCAGTAGTACAAACTCCGGGTCAAAGGTCCGTAGCATCGCGTATCTCAGAGAGTTGAATGCAATATTCATAGTAGGAAGGATGGAGCTTTGCCCCGCCATGATGATCCACTCGCTCCCACTGCGCTCAGCCTGATGAATAACGGAATCTATATAATACGGATACTGCTGAAGCGGACGGTGTGCCAGAAATTTGAAGATATCTCCTTCGGGCTGCCGGAAGAGGAAACCGGTTGGTTCCGTGATGAAGGCTGTCACCGGAATGCCCCGCGCCAGAAATTTCCGATAGAGATTCATTTGTACGGTAAACTTGCCTATGCATCCCCGGGTGGCAAAAATCCCAACCCTCTTAATCGTCCGGGGGCGGGAAAACATCAACGCCTCCTGCTCGAACTGTTCCAGATAGCGCTCAATATCCGTTTTGCACGTAGAGTAACGCTCGTCTATCTCTTGAAGAAGATGCTCCCGTGGACTGTGAACCACTTCGATCTTTAATTGCTGCTCGGCCATCCAGCTCAGCGTATCCCGGTCATAGATTTCATGCACACTAACCATCTTTATGCCCCGGTCTGAAGCGTACATGACCAATTCGCGCCATAATCCGGCCAGATCATGCTCGGCGAATACACCCTTATTCCCGCCAAAAGTAGTGCCCGGATCGTTTAGGATCAGAGTGTCCGCACCATTCAGTCCTTCTTCCATAGACCTATGAATGAGTATCCCCGCGTGTTTCCCGTCTACCTGTTCTCCAGCATCTTGTCCGTCTTCCTGTACGAAGTCGATCACCGACACAATCTCCACGTCCAGCAGGTCACGAAAGCGAACCAGACCCTGCGTTATTTTATTGAATGGATACAGCACGACTCTCTTCATATTCGCTGCCTCCGCCCGGTTCATAATCTGACAGTCTTCTTATACTGGGACAGCTTGGCGGCTAGTCTGCCAATATCCAGCACAGATTCGACATGCTCGGCTTCAAAGCGGCTGCGGATCTCTTCCTTGCGTCGTTCGATTTCTTCAGGGGTCTTCCAGATGTATTCTCCAAAATCAACTTCGTATTTATCTGGGATCAGAATGGCGAAAGGTCGGCCGGCATTGCCGTATATGCGAAGAATATCGAGACTGTCTCTGATCTGCTCATCATCATCATACCCCGCAATCAGGATCGTCAGATCCGGCCGGAAAGCCCGTAAATAAGAAACCTTGGTCGCTGCAATCACGAAGTTCTCATTCGGCAGCAGGGAACCTTGCCCTGACAAAAGCACATAATCATAGCCTTCACTCTCCGCCTCCCTGACAGCTGCATGAATGTAATACGGGTATTGATTCAGCGGCCTGCGGGCAATAAATTTCATAATATCCCCGCCCGGTTGGTTGAACAGTGAAGCAGTAGGCTCGGTTATAATCGCCTTGACCTTCTCACCAGCCTGCTTAAGTTCTCTGAATAATGACATTTGGGCAGTAAACTTTCCCAGGCAGCCTCTTGTTGCGAATATCCCTACCTTGCAAATATTCTGGTTATAAGCGGTTATCTGCGCGTCTACATCAAAATAAGATAAGTAAGTGGCTACTTCATCACCAGGGGAAGGAAATACATATTCGGCTTGAAGCCGGTGCTCCAGACTTGCGGGGATTTGCGGCTCCACCTCAATGGTAATTCCATTCTTAAGTAGCCATTCCAGGGTGGGGCCGTCAATAATTTCATGCACACTGATAATCCGCAGCTTTCGCTCATGGGCACGGATAACCAACATTCTCCACAGCTGAGTGAGATTATGCTCGCCATATATGCTTTCGTTATTGCCAAACGAAGTTCCCGGATCATTCAAAATCAAGGTATCAGCAGCCTCAAGCACCTCTTCGATGTTGTCCGTAATCGGAATACCCGCCGCTCTGCCTGTAACCAGCTCCGCAGCATCTTTACCCTTATGCAGGACAAAATCGACAACCGCCACTACCCTGAAATCCGTCAAATCCCTGAATCTGACCATCCCTTGCGTGATCTTATTGAAGGGATACAACACCACATTGTCCATGCATAACCGCCTCCTATGATAGAGAAAATGATAGACAAAAATCGATAGACTTAACCGATTAAGCTGATACTACAATATTTTACATATTATATCAATACAAAGAAATAAAAGTATTTTCATGACATTCCGTATCCGGAATTGACTCTTGACCCGCTCTAATGTTAATCTTTAGAAAATTGACTAATAGGAGATTTGATTGTTGAAAAAAACAACTATGAAGGACATCGCCATCAGGGCTAACGTATCCGTTGCTACCGTAAGCTATGTGCTGAATCGTGTGGATAATCAGACCATTCCTGAGAAAACACGGCGCCAGATTATGCAACTGGCCGAAGAACTTCGCTATATTCCGAATCTGGCAGCCCGCTCACTTGCAAACCAAAAAACTGGTCTCGTAGGCGTATTGGTCCACAAATCCGAGCATATGCCTTATTGGAAGCTTCATGCCCAGCTCGCCTTTATTCATGCCTTGGAGCAGCGGCTTACAGCAGCCGGCTATCATACGCTGCTCTACTCACTGGATGAAGCTAACCCTTCGCTGGACATTATTGTCGAGCGCAAGCTGGAAGCCGTGTTTCTCATTGATGTGCTGGACGCATCCTTCTACTCGATCTCCAGACACTTTGTCGAGGGTATTCCCCTGATTCTGATTGACAGCATGATTGAAGATAAGCTGTTCAAGCAGGTGGTGTTCAATTACCGCTCGGCGCTTGAAGAGGCTCTGCCGGAGGATCTGTCGCAGGTCTGTTTGATTATGGAGAGCTTCAACAACTCGCTGCTAACCCGTTATATCCGTAGCATTGTTCCTCTGCCTGATGAGGCGGTCTTCGAGATCCGCGAACTAAAGGATTTGAGTCCAGCAATGGATCACCACCGCTTCAAGCAGGCGATTGTGATCAATGAATTCATTGGCAGCCACGTCGAGAAGACAGGCGGCTTCGAGCACCTGACTGTAATCTGTACCTGTAATTCTCCGCAAATGCTGGGTGAAAGCGTGGAGAAGCTTCTCTTCCAAGGGGATAAGGCAGAAGTCGCATTTGAACTCATGCTTAAACTTTTGCACGATTCCGACTATTCTGAGCAAGACAATAACTGCTATTTTGTCGACTAATTTTTTTTACGGATTCACTTAAACGCTTAAGTTGAAAGGGGAGAATACTATGTCCGATCCGGTTTTGGCTAGACAGGCGGTTGCGGCTGCACCCTCTTACCCGGGACTTTGGGCCAACAAAAAATTTCTACTGCTGCTCTGTTCCTTTTCCATTTCTCTGTTTGGCAATACCTTTCATAGCATTGCTCTAAGTCTTTGGGTGCTCCAGACCACCGGCAGCGCCAAATTAATGGCTGTACTGACGATCATTAACCTATTGCTGAGTTCACTGCTCGGATCTATTGGAGGAACGTTCGCGGATCGGACCAACCGTAGAAAGATTATGCTGATTACAGATCTGATCAGTTGCATGCTGGTAATCGTGCTCGCCTTGGTCATCTCCGTCCCTTCCTCTTCCTTCATTATTGTGGCTGTGCTTACAGCGCTCACCACCGTGTCGGCCCTGTTCCAGTCTCCTGCCTACCAGTCTTCCATTATCACCGTTGTTGGCAAAGAGCATGTCCAGCAAGCCGTTGGAATGCTTAATCTGTCGGAGAACATTTGCCGGACGGTAGGCTTTTCGGCAGGAGGAATCTTTGTCGCAACCTTTGGTGCGTCAGACGCCATTTTATTCGATGGATTCACATTTCTCGTCTCCTTCCTTCTCGTTCTTGCTGTCCGTTCCCTGCCGATGCCGACTCGCGTTAATCATGAGCACCAAGAGAAGAAGAAATTTATTCAGGATCTTGGAGAAGGTATGCGGTATATCTGGAAGTTTCCTTTTGCCAAGGCAGTCATCATTATGCTTCCGACGCTCACGTTATTCTTCATGCCTTCGCTGATGCTGACCCAGGTCATGGCCGTCAACGTATGGAAGTCCAGCCCGTTCCAGTTCGGACTCATGGAAGCCTGTATTCCGCTCGGTTATATGATTGGCTCAGGCCTGATTATGATACTCGGTTCCCGAATCAAACGGCGGGGTTTATTGATTATGATCGGCCTGCTATGTCTAGGCCCAATGTACATCCTGTTATCCTTCGTCCCTTCTGCGGCTGCAGCTATTCCTGTCATTCTGTTGATTGGATTCATATTCTCGTTCTGCACACTGCTAATCAATACCGTTCTACGGCTGGAAATTTCGGAAGAGCTTCAGGGCAGAGTCTTCGGCGTGCTGGGGTCCGTTATGAGTGTAGCTCCGTCGATCGGTCTGACCATTGTCTCCTACCTCTCGGATCATTTCACTCCCGGTCCAGTCATGGGTTCCATTGGATTGCTGCTGCTCCTGTTCGCTTTATATGCTTCTACTAAGCTCAAGGTCATCCGGAGTTATAGATAAGGTGATATTGCGCCGATAGGTAGGTGTTCTTTTTTCGTCCTGCAGCGAGACGATTTGAATAAACTCGGTCAAATTCCGCATCACCAGTGAATCCAAATGGAAGGCGTACCACATAAAAAGCAGCGATATAATGTTTCCAATCACTTTGCCAAAAAATCGGTTATGACCTTCTCATTCACCATCCCATAACAACTTAATCATTTGCCTCCTTATCCACTAATAATGTTCGAATAATCCATAATCAAACTTATTGTTTTTCATCTCTGCTTGACGAATCCAACTACCATAAGGTAATATTCCCCATATACAATAAACAACGCAGAAAAAGGGTAAGTAGACATTTCCTCAGTGGACTTGCAGAGAGCCGGTGGTTGCTGTGAACCGGTGTCCAGGATATGGTCGAATGGCCTTTGGAGTTGCTTTTCCGAACCATCCTTAGAGGGTGCAGTAGGGAAATGCCGGGAATCCCGCCGTTATCAGGGGAACGGTCTCGGGATGAGGGGTTACAGCATCTCCGCACCGTAATGAGAAGACTGTAAAGTCTGCACCTTTAGTGCGGCTGAGCAGTCAATTAAGGTGGTACAACGACAACTTCGTCCTTATCGGACGGGGTTATTTTGTTTTTTAAGGGGGTGATGGCCATGGAGGATGGCTGGTGGTGGCGGCTCACAATTCAATTTCACAAGCTTCACAAATATGTATACAACCATTTTAGGAGGATGTTCACTTATGACAGAACGTGTGTTGACAGGAGACCGGGTAACCGGAAAGCTCCACCTTGGCCATTATGCCGGCAGTCTGCAGAACCGGGTGCTCTTACAGGATCAGTATGAATCCTTTGTATTTCTGGCCGATGTACAGGCGCTGACCACCCATTTCGAACAACAGGAACTAATTCGCACCAACATCCGCGAGATGACTCTGGATTATTTATCCGTAGGGATTGATCCGGAGAAGTCTACGATTTTCATTCAATCCATGATTCCAGAGATTGCTGAACTCACTGTATATTTCTCCATGTTCGTATCCGTCAATGCGCTGCGCCACAATCCAACCATTAAGGCTGAATCCAAAGGACGCGGACTAGACGAGCTGTATTACGGATTTCTGGGGTACCCGGTCAGTCAGGCCGCTGATATTGCCATTTGCAAAGCAACGATTATTCCTGTTGGTGACGATCAGCTTCCGCATCTGGAGCTGGCCCGCAAGATTGTGCGCCGGTTCAATGAGTTGTATCACCCAATACTTGTAGAACCTCAAGCGATGATCAGCAATACACCGAGACTTGTTGGTACAGACGGAAATGCTAAGATGAGTAAAAGTCTGGGCAATGCAATCGAACTTGATTCTTCTGCGGAGGATATCGCCTACAAAATAAAAAGAGCGGTCACAGACCCCGCCCGTGTGCATAAAAATGATCCCGGACACCCGGAGATTTGCCCCATTTATGCTTATCATAAAGCTTTTGAGCCGGATCTGCTTACGGAAATACGCGAAGGCTGTGAACGTGGGATCATGGGATGCACAGCTTGCAAAGAACGCGTCACATTGACATTAGAGCAGCTGATTGCACCCATGCGGGAGCGCCGGGCCTTTTACGCCTCACGGCCACACCTGGTGGATGATATTCTAATAACCGGAACGAAGTACACCCGGGGGATCGCCAGTGCGACGATGAAGGAAGTCCGTGAAGCGATGAGCCTTGATTATTTCGGCCTCTCCGCCATGGAAAGAGGGATGCACTAATGCTGAGTTTACCGGAACTTGCCGTATTTTTGCTAGATAACAACTGCGACTTCGAGCTGATTACCCTTGAGACTCCTAGCCTTAGAACCCAGGATGCGGAGCAATACTTCGATCTCGCAAAAGCGGTACCTTCTTATCGTTCGACTGAATCGTATCCTTGCATTCATTGTTTGAGAAGCAGTCCCTTCTTCAAGCTGAAGGATGATTGATGGCGTGAAACATATAAATCCTTATATGTAAAAAATAAGCGGCCAGTGACCTCTTGTCATCCTGTTACGGATACAAGCATCACTGACCGCTTTTAAAATGCATTGCATATTGTTCCTATGAAGCTTACATATAAATGTCTACTAGCGTGCCTTCTGCGCTGCGTAGCCGGTCAAAATCAGCCCGCTTGATCCGCAGTCCGCCCAGGCGGTACGGATTCGCCAGCCGTTCTGCCGGAACTTCCTGGCCATTTACCTTAATCGACACTAGTTCACCTTGTGCGCAATGGTAGACAAACGTAGCAGATTTGCCGCCGTAGTCGAAGTCCAAACGGGTTCCATCCAGTTCATCCGGCAATACTGGATCAATGATCAGATCGCCGCCTTCTTCGCGGATACCCAGCACGTTCGAGATCAGCTGATTCATGTAGATCCCAGGACCGCTGGAGTAGATTCTCCATCCGCCTTTGACCGGAACCGAGCCGTCACGCAGTTCTGCAAAACGCTCCTGTGCTTCATACCGGTTGGAGAATTTTCCGTCCGAGCTGCTGAAATAGGAGTTGCTCTGACGCAGTTCCGCATTTGGCACCGCATCACGGATACCGATCGGGTTAATGACGGCCAATCCTTTCCATACCTGATCCCGTTTGCCGATCTTCGCCATCGCCTCAACAAAACGGATATGCGCATGGACATACTGCAGACCAATCTCACGGCCGAAATTCGCCGCCTGCTCTGCCCGTTTGAAGTGCAGACTGACACCACCGGCATATTGTGCCGGGTGATTCATGAGACGCACACCATCCGGACATAGGAATTGCTCTTGAATCAGCTTGTAATGCTCCTCCGTCTGTTCAGGAGTCAGCAACTCGCCAATCATGCTTCTAGTCATCGGCAGCAGCCGGTACTGGATGCCGGTCTCCTTGTCTTCGGGATGCAGCAACAGCTTGGCATGGGTAGGATCTTCGAAGTAAAGGAAGCCCGGGATCACATCGGTTCCCAGCATATAGCGGTTGAAGTCACCTTTGATTCCTTCCGCCAGTTCCTTCAGCTCCCCGGACCATGCACCATCGACTTCAGCCAGTACTCCAGATAGTCCAAGCACTGTCTGATACGTTAATGCAACGGTCCAGCTGCTAACCATGTACTGCTTCAGCTGAGCATTGGCCGGCTGCAAGGTGTCATCCCAATCCCCGTCACCATAGGAGGAGAGGAACGTATCATGCAGGAAATTCGTCTTGATATAATCCAGTTCCTTGACCGCATGCTCCCGCAGTGAAGCCGTTCCTTCTGTAAAGTCAAAATGATGTCTGCGTGTATACGGAAGCTGCACATCCAGAACTTCGTAATCCCGGGTCGCCCGCAGATAATCGCCAAGCACCTTCAGCGGCCAGACAATAATATCCCCGTGGCTTTCCTCCTGCTGAATATGTGTATATTTATCGAACATGAACCATTGCGGCCAGCTGCCATCATCCTCATACTGATGGGCGAACACGGTAAGCAGAATTTCTCTAACCTGTTCATACTTGTGGGTGGCCAGGAAATATTCCACCGGACCCTGACAGACATCGCGGGTTCCCCATGCAGCGCCGCCATATTGTTCCAGACCGTGAGGTACGGAATAATGAACCAGCATGTTGTGGGTGTACCACCAGGCCAGCGCATTTACCTTGAACAACTCCCCTTCGGTACCCCCCTTTTCCGTCAGCTTGAACCCATTCATGACTCCAGACAAAAACTCGCGGTACCGGTTAGCCTCGGTCTCAACCGAAGTGGAGCTGAGTGGACGAGCCTTGCCATCCAGCAGTCCCTGCAGAGTTAAGGTCCATTCAGCACTCTCTTGCAGCTCCATCACCACAAGGGATGCACTGCCTTGAACCCGGCCTTCTACCAGGATGGACTCATCGCCCAACTCGTAAGCCGCACCGTCCAGATGCATCCGGTAAGCCAGTTCAGGGTATACCTTCGCACTGGTGCCTGACTTCGCTGCCCGGAAGGTCAGCGTTCCATCTGCTGTGTCCTGAGACACTTCATAGGGAACCTCATACTCAGCCACATTCATGGTGATCTGGTTCGTGATCAGGAAACGGTAAGCGATACCGCCAGCAGAACGGACCTGCAGTCTAACCTCCGGCTCATTCATGGTAGTGTAATTGGTAATCACCAGGGTATCCCCGGCCGTTTTATAATACCAGCGTACATAGTTAAAACCGATTTCGAACAGCGAAGGCATCGTTAGCAGATGATATTGACCTTCAGAAAAGACATAAATACGTTGCCCCGAGGTCTTGTAGATGTTTAATGCGCTGCGGGCATTGGACATCATTTTATTAAAGTTGGTATTGCCGACGACTACCTGGGAATTAAAAATACCATACATATAGGAGGTTGTAGTCATTACCTCAGGATTCAGCCGGGCATTATCACCGCTCATTAGGATCTGTCCATGCGGACGTTCGACAAGCATCTCCTTATCCTTAAGCACCACGTGCTCGTAGCCGTCAGTAAAGAAAGCCAGCAATTTGCCATCCTCACGTTCCTCCTGGAACTTATGAGGGAACAGCAAATCGAGCTCAGCCCCTGTCAAAGGAAGGGTCTGCAATGGTTCACCGATCTGAGATTTAACCGATACCTCGTTCAGCCACTCTCCATCTGCAGACACGCTTCCCTGAGACTGTATCTGCTGCCAGGCCTTTTGGACTGTCTCTTTATACTCAAGCTCCGTAATTGCTGCCGGATGATCCTCCTGGAACAGTCCATAGAACGTGAAGCGTACTTCCCCTTCCAGCTGAACTTTTGCTGACTGCAGCGCTGTGTAGGCAAATTCATACTGATAAATCTCATTGGCAAGCTTGTCCTGGGACAATGCCTCGGGCTGATCGGTTTCCTTGTAGGATAAACCGAAGAATTGAAAGCCGTCGGTCGAATATCCCGTAGCACCTTCAAGCAAACCCTGCTGAAGATAAGGGAACTGTCCGGCCTGTGGCTGGTTCTGGCGGGAGCATACAATATACCCGTTCTCTTTACTTTCAAATACGGCATGATCGATATATTGGGACAGATAAGCCTCATTGCTTGTAACAGCTCCAGGAGACGCAATACCCACATCCTGAGTATAGATCACGTCCAGAAGAACGCCACTGCCTTCGATGGAGACATCCCAGAACCAGGCTCCCAGATCTGTCATGGAAAAGACTACCTGATAATGTATAGCATCTTCTACTCCTGGTCCAACCTGCTCTGCTGGAATATCGCCTTGCCATACCAAGCGGTCTCCGTCCTTACGGAAACGGCTGGCTGATTTCACGCCAAGCAGCGGAAATGCCTGAATTCCGTTCGAAGTATGAAGCCTTGCATATAAATTGCCCGGCGCACCGTCGACGCTGTTCGACAGGAGCTGATTAATCATCATTTTGCCGCCCAGAGCCTGGTAAAGATCACCACTCTCCAGAAATGTAAAGGCTAAATTACCCTTTTGTAACGACAGCCTGGTGCTAGATTCAATTGTCATTTCATTTCACTTCCTTATCTGATTAGGTAAGATGCCGCTATCGATGTACACATTATACCAACCGGAACATTGCGGACTGAGTGTCACGACTGCTGGCGCCGACATATACAGTAAATCGGCCGGGATCACTGGTATAGGACAAATCACTGTGGTGATAGCGAAGCTGGGATTCCTCGATATGGAAAACAATCTCTCTGCTCTCTCCCGGGGACAGCTGCACCTGTCTGAAATCCTTAAGCTCCTTGACCGGACGCACAGTCTCACCGGACATATCACGGATGTAGAGCTGAACGGTTTCCGTTCCGGCCTGGCTGCCCGTATTCGTTACAGTCACCTTGGCCTCCAGTGGACGGCTTACTGTCATGGTATCCGACGACAGAGAGAAATCTGCATAGGCAAAGGTTGTATAGCTTAGGCCATAACCGAACGGCAGCAGCGGTTCATTGGGAATATCAATATATTGAGAAATATAACGGTTGTCTGTTTCTTCCTCAGGTTTCGGCCGGCCTGTACTGTAAGCATTGTAGTATACAGGAATTTGTCCGACAGAATAAGGGAAAGACATAGACAATCTTCCGGAAGGGTTCACCTTGCCGTACAGAATATCCGCCAGCGCCGCGCCGCCTTCACTGCCCGGGAACCAGGCTTCCAGCACCGCATCTGCCACATCAAAGATTCCGTGCAGATCAAGTGGCCGCCCGTTGAAAAGAACAACAGCCAGCGGTTTCCCAAGCTTCTTCATCTCGCGGACCAGCGCAAGCTGAGCCTCCGGAAGCCGGATATCACTGCGGCTGCCCCCCTCTCCGCTCATGTCCGAGGCTTCGCCAAGAGCCAGTACAATAACCTCGGCTGCCGATGCAGCGTTCACCGCTTCAGTAAGATCAGACTCGGAGAGAGTATCGATACCGCATCCCTTCGCGATTACCACATTGCCGGGATCACTGCTTACCTTTTGCATGGACTCACCAAGCTTCACCGCAAGTTCCTTAGACCCCGTCCAGGACCACCAGCCAAGAATATCACCGCTGTCAGCGAACGGACCAATCAAGGCAACCCGCTGGTCAGCCTGAAGCGGTAGAACATTCTCATTCTTGAGCAATACACTCGACTTCTCCGCCAGTCTCCGGGAGACCAACCGATGCTCCTGACTGAACACAATTTGCTGTTCCAGCTCAGGGTCAGCTCCGCGCATTGGGTTCTCGAACAAGCCCAGCTTCTCCTTCAGGTTCAGAATCCGGAGTACGGCTTCGTCAATCATGGCTTCATCGACAAGCCCTTCAGCCACAAGCTCCGGCAAATGATTCACATAGCTTGTGGTCATCATATCAATATCAACACTGCTATGAATTGCCTTGAAAGCAGCTTCTTTGTCATCTTCCGCTGCTCCATGGGCAATAACTTCCTTAATCGCCGCCCAATCGGAGATCACGACCCCTTCGAATCCCCATTCGTCACGCAGCAGACCACGCATTAATCTCTGGTTAGCTGTGGCCGGAATGCCATTTACAATATTAAAAGAAGTCATAACCATTTCGGCGCCTGCGTCGATGGCCGCTTTGTAGGCGGGAAGATAATATTCACGCAGCTGACGTTCTGAAAGATCCACAGTGTTATAATCACGGCCGCCTTCGGCCAGTCCGTATGCTGCAAAGTGCTTCACACATGCCGCTACACGGGACTTGTCATCCTTTAGATTGTCTCCTTGGAAGCCTTGGACAAATGCCTTCCCAAACTCAGCATTCAGATAGGTATCTTCCCCGGTAGATTCCATCACACGGCCCCAGCGGGCGTCACGAACCAAATCGACCATCGGGGCAAAGGTCACATGCAGACCAGATACGGCTGCCTCACGTGCAGCAACCTCAGCACTTTGTTCAGCAAGCTTAAGATCCCAGGAACAGCCGATCGCCAGCGGAATAGGGAATATCGTTTTGAAGCCATGGACAATATCTGCCATGAACAGCAGTGGAATACCCAATCTGTTGCCGGCCAGGTGTTCCTTCTGAACTGCCATCATTTTCTCCGCGCCTGCAATACCCAGTACCGAACCGGCAGCCCGTTTGGTGTTGGAATCAATTCCGAGCTCTTCCATAGGGCCGGTAATCTCTGAATCATCACCCGGTTCATCATAAAAAGGAGCTGCCAGCTGAAGCAGTTGGGCTATTTTTTCTTCAAGGGTCATATGTTGCACATATTTGTTATACAGATGTTCAGTCAAAGCTCCTTACCCCCCAATGAAACG
The DNA here is from genome assembly GCF_001909095.1 of Paenibacillus sp. P46E. Lineage (NCBI taxonomy): Bacteria > Bacillati > Bacillota > Bacilli > Caryophanales > Paenibacillaceae > Paenibacillus > Paenibacillus sp. P46E. Next base: position 31 of record NZ_LVYZ01000036.1, on the reverse strand, counting down.
AAACGTTTCTTTTGTATTTCACCTTTTATAA